>JAYUMN010000277.1:0-11795 GCA_043762595.1 Frankiales bacterium | reverse complement strand
AACGGGCCGGCCGCCTTGCTGACGATGATGTCGCGGTGGGGTTGCCACACACCAGGTGCGGGCTGTGATCGGTGCCGGCGATCGTTGCGCGCTGCCCGGCGCACCTCGCCGATCCCGCAACCATGGCCACCGCCGGGTGAGCGAGCAAGGCCGACATCGGGATGACCGCGCGGGTCGCGAGGGGCGCTTTACGAGAGCGCTCCCTGGCTGGGTGACGCGACGGTTGCGGTCAACAGTGCGAGGTCTCGGCGCCAGACACCGGGGACTGCAGCACCGACCGGGTGATGCCCAGGTCGTCGCCCACCCGGTCGACGACCACCTCGTCACCATCGCGCACCTCGCCGGCCAGCAGCGCACGGGCCAACCGGTCGCCGATTGCCTTCTGGACGAGCCGGCGCAGCGGCCGGGCACCGTAGACCGGGTCGTAGCCGGTGACCGAGAGCCACTCGCGGGCCGCGGGGGTCACCGTCAGAACCAGCCGACGGTCAGCCAGACGTGCCGCCAACAGGGCGATCTGCAGGTCGACGATCCGGGTCAGCTCGGCGATGCCGAGCTGGTCGAACACGATGATGTCGTCGAGCCGGTTGACGAACTCCGGCTTGAACGACCGCCGCACCACCTCGAGCACGCCCTCGGCGGGTAGCCCGGAGCCCAGGTTGGAGGTCAGCACCAGGATGGTGTTGCGAAAGTCCACAGTACGACCCTGCCCGTCGGTGAGCCGGCCGTCGTCAAGCACCTGGAGCAGCACGTCGAAGACATCGGGGTGCGCCTTTTCGACCTCGTCGAATAGTACGACGGAGTAGGGGCGGCGGCGGACCGCCTCGGTGAGCTGGCCACCCTGGTCGTAGCCGACGTAGCCCGGCGGGGCACCGACAAGCCGTGCGACCGAGTGTTTCTCGGCATACTCACTCATGTCGATCCGGGTCATCGCTCGCTCGTCGTCGAACAGGAACGCCGCGAGGGCCTTGGCCAACTCGGTCTTGCCGACGCCCGTCGGGCCGAGGAACAGAAATGAGCCGGTGGGCCGGTCCGGGTCGCTGACGCCGGCCCTGGCCCGGCGTACGGCGTCGGAAACTGCCTGCACGGCGACCGGCTGGCCGACGACCCGGCCGGACAGCACCTCCTCCATCCGCAACAGCTTGGCCGTCTCGCCCTCGAGCAGCCGACCGGCGGGGATGCCGGTCCAGGCCGACACCACGTCGGCGACGTCGTCGGCGCCGACCTGCTCCTTGACCATCGGCGGCACATCGCTCGTCTCGGCGGCTACCTCGGCGAGTTCCCGTTCGACGGCAGGGATCTCGCCGTAGAGCAGCCGCGATGCGGTCTCGTGGTCGGCCTCGCGCACCGCCCGCTCACAGGAGGTCTGCAGGTCGTCGAGCTGCCGCTTGAGCTCCCCGACCCGGTTCAGGCCGGTCTTCTCGTGCTCCCAGCGCGCGTTCAGCGCGCTGAGCTCCTCGACCCGGTCGGCAAGCTCGCGGCGCAACTCCGCCAGGCGTGCCTTGGACGCCGCGTCGAGCTCACGCTCAAGGGCCAGCTCCTCCATCCGCATCCGATCCACCGAGCGCTGCAGCTCATCGATCTCGACCGGTCGACTGTCGATCTCCATCCGCAGCCGCGAGCCGGCCTCGTCGATCAGGTCGATGGCCTTGTCGGGTAGGAAGCGCGCGGTGATGTAGCGGTCGGACAGCGTCGCCGCGGCAACGAGCGCGCTGTCGGTGATGTCGACCTTGTGGTGCGCCTCGTAGCGGCCCTTGAGCCCGCGCAGGATCGCGATGGTGTCCTCGACGGACGGCTCGCCGACGAGTACCTGCTGGAAGCGCCGCTCAAGCGCCGGGTCCTTCTCGATGTCGCTGCGGTACTCATCCAGGGTCGTCGCACCGACCATCCGCAGCTCGCCCCGGGCCAGCATCGGCTTGAGCATGTTGCCGGCGTCCATGCTGCCCTCGGCCTTGCCCGCCCCGACGACCGTGTGCAACTCGTCGATGAACGTCACGATCTGGCCGTCGCTGTCCTTGATCTCGGTCAGCACCGCCTTGAGCCGTTCCTCGAACTCGCCGCGGAACTTCGCGCCGGCGATCATCGCGCCCAGGTCGAGGCTGATGAGCCGCTTGTCCCGCAACGACTCCGGCACGTCGCCGGCCACTATGCGCTGCGCCAGCCCCTCGACGACGGCGGTTTTGCCGACGCCCGGTTCGCCGATCAGCACCGGGTTGTTCTTGGTCCTTCGCGACAGGACCTGCATGACCCGCCGGATCTCGTTGTCACGGCCGATGACGGGGTCGAGCCGGCCGTCCCGGGCCGCTTCGGTCAAGTCCACGCCGTACTTCTCCAGGGCCTGGTACGTCGACTCCGGGTCCTGGCTGGTGACCCGGCGCGACCCGCCGCGGACAGTGGTGAACGCCTTGACGAGGGGTCCCGGCGCGGCACCTTCGCGACGGAGCAGTTCGGCCACGTCGGCGCCCTTATCGGCCAGCCCGACGAGCAGATGCTCGGTCGAGACGAAGTCGTCCTGGGCCGCGGAGGCGGCGTCCTGTGCGGCCTGCATGGTGGCCAGCAGGGCCCTACTCAGCTGCGGCGCAGCGACCGATGTGCCGCTGGCCGCAGGCAAGGCGCGGAGCAACCCCTCGGCGCGGGTGCGCACCTGACCGGGATCGGCGCCGACGGCTTGCAGCAGATGACCGGCGATACCGTCCGGCTGGCCGAGCAGCGCGAGCAACAGATGTACCGGTGCGACCTCGGGATGGCCCAGCGTGGCCGCCCGTTGCACCGCCGTCGACACCGCCTCCCTGCTTTTGGTGGTCAGCCGCTCAGCGTCCATCAGGTCCTCCAGGTGACGATCGGGTGGGGCGGCTCAGCGCTGCGGGCGCCAGACCACCAGGGCGCTGGTCCGCACCGGCACCAGGTCGCGGCGTAGCGAGGCGACCGCTGTGTCGTGCGCCCCGGCAAGCGCGAGGTGTGCGGCGGCCAGGGATGCGGTGAGTTCGGCGGCGCGGGCTTGAAGCGCCTCGACCTGGTGCTCGAGCTCGATGACCCGCTTGATGCCAGCCAGGTTGACGCCGTCGTCCTTGGACAGGCGCTGCACCTCGCGCAGCCGGGCGACGTCACGGGCGGAGTAACGCCGGCCGCCGCCGCCGGCCCGGCCGGGTGAGACGAGCCCCAGCCGGTCGTACTGCCGCAGCGTCTGCGGGTGCATCCCGGCCAGCTCCGCCGCGATGGAAATGACGAAGACCGGCAGGTCCTCGCCCCCGGCGGGCATCACGATGCGGCCTCGTTGAGCTGCGCCCGCGGATCGTCGGTGGCGACCGCGGCGTAGGCCTGCAACGCGTCCCTGGCGGCGTCGGACAGCCGGGCTGGGACGGCGACTTCGACGGTGACCATCAGATCGCCGGTGCCGCCCTTGCGGGCGATGCCCCGGCCCTTGACCCGGAAGGTCCGCCCACTGGTGGTGCCCGCCGGCACCTTGAGGGTGACCGGCCCGTCCGGGGTGGGGACCGGCACCTGAGCCCCGAGTGCCGCCTCGGGGTAGGTGACCGGCACGGTGATCGTGAGGTGGTCGCCGCGCCGTCCGAAGACAGGATGCTTGGTGACGGTGACCGCGACCAAGAGGTCGCCGGCGGGCCCGCCACGCTGGCCCGGTTCGCCGCGACCAGCCAGCCGGACCTTCTGGCCGGCGGCCACCCCGGCCGGGATGCGCACCGTCAGGGTTCGTTCCTTCGAGGTCGCGCCGGTGCCCCGGCAGGTCGGGCAGGGCGTCTCGACGACCCGCCCGGTGCCGCGGCAGGCGGTGCACGGCTCGGCGAAGCTGAAGGAACCCTGGTTGCGCGAAACCACCCCGTGCCCGCCGCAGACCCCGCAGGCATGCGGCGCTGTGCCGGGCGCCGCCCCCGAGCCGCGGCAGGTCTCGCAGGCCCCGGTCGAGCTGAGGCGAAGCGGTACCGTCGCGCCGCGGAGGGCGTCAAGGAACGACAGGGTGACTGTCGCCGCGACGTCGGCGCCGCGCTTGGGACCGGACCCGCGGGACCGACCGCCGCCGCCGCCGCCGAACATCCCACCCAGGACGTCGCCGGCACCGCCCAGCAGGTCGCCGAGATCGAACCCGCCGGCCGGTCCGGGCTGCGGCCCGCCGCCGCGGGGCGACGGGCCGCGGCCGAACAGCGACCGCGCTTCGTCGTACTCGCGTCGCTTGGTGTCGACCGAGAGCACGTCGTAGGCCTCGCTGACCTGTTTGAACCGCTCTTCGCCACCAGGGTTGGTGTCGGGGTGCAGGTCACGGGCCAGCTTGCGGTAGGCCTTCTTGATGTCGGCCGCGGGCGCATCCTTGGCGACGCCGAGCACGGCGTAGTAGTCCTTCTCGACGTAGTCCCGGGCGCTCACGACTCTGGCTGGAGGTCCATCGGTGGCGCGACAGCCGTCGACGACGGTTCGGCGACCGCGACCCGGGCCGGTCGCAGGACCCGGCCGCCGGTCATCCGGTAGCCCTGCTGGACGACCTGCGCGCAGACCGCGACGGTCGCTGTCGGGTCCTCGGGCGCAGCCATGATCGCCTCGTGGACCGCTGGGTCGAAGGCGTCGCCGACCGACCCGAAGCGATCCAGCCCAAGTTTGCCGGTGACCCCTTCGAGCCCTTCACCAACGCCTTTGAAGGCGCCGCTGAGGTCACCGTGCTGCCGGGCCCGCTCGATGTCGTCGAGCAGCGGCAGCAGCCCCGCCAGCAGGCCCGCGGTCGCCATCTCAACGACGGCGATCCGGTCGCGGTCGACCCGCTTGCGGTAGTTGGCATATTCCGCCGACACCCGCTGCGCGGTCGCGGTCATCTCGGCCAGCGGGTCGACCGGGTCCGGGTCTGGGGCCGGGGAGACCACCTGACCCTCGAGCACCGACTCGGCGGTCGCCCGGGGCGTGCCGTCGGCGTCGAAGCGCCGCTTGTCGGTGATAACGACCCGGTCCGGGTCGCCCATCATCTCCCGCTCGGCCGCCTCGCGTGGGTCGCGCGGCCCGGTCACTTGCCCTCGTCCACAATCTCCGCGTCGACGACCCCCTCGTCGGCCGGGTCAGCCGACGGCGCGCCGGGAGCACCCTGCTCCTGCTGGGCGTAGAGCGCCCCGCCGAGCTCCTGGCTCTTGCTGGCCAGCGCCTCGGACTTGGCGCGGATGTCGGCAATGTCGCTGCCGCCGAGCACGCCCTGCAGGTCGGTCAGCGCAGCCTCGACGTCGGCCTTGCCCTCGGCTGGCACCTTGTCGCCGTTCTCGGCGAGGAACTTCTGCGTCTGGTGGACGAGCGCCTCGGCCTGGTTCCTGGTCTCCGCCTCTTCCCGGCGCGCCTTGTCCTCCTCGGCGTATTCCTCGGCCTCGCGCATCATCCGCTCGATGTCGTCCTTGGGCAGCGCCGAACCGCCGGTGATCGTCATCCGCTGCTCCTTGCCGGTGCCGAGGTCCTTGGCGGAGACGTGCACGATGCCGTTGGCGTCGATGTCGAAGACGACCTCGATCTGCGGGACCCCGCGCGGCGCCGGCGGCAGGCCGGTCAGCTCGAACATGCCGAGCTTGTTGTTGTACGACGCCATCTCGCGCTCACCCTGGAACACCTGGATCTGCACCGAGGGCTGGTTGTCGTCGGCGGTCGTGAAGACCTCCGAACGTTTGGTCGGGATGGTCGTGTTGCGCTCGATCAGCTTGGTCATGATCCCGCCTTTGGTCTCGATCCCCAGCGACAGCGGGGTGACATCGAGCAGCAGGACGTCTTTGACCTCGCCCTTGAGCACCCCGGCCTGCAGGGCCGCGCCGATGGCGACGACCTCGTCGGGGTTGACGCCCTTGTTGGGCTCGCGACCACCGGTCAGCTCCTTGACCAGGTCGGTGACGGCCGGCATCCGGGTCGAGCCGCCGACCATGACGACGTGGTGGATCGAACCGATCGGCACCCCGGCATCCTTGATCGCCTGTTGAAACGGCTTACGGGTGCGGTCCAGCAGATCCTGGGTGAGCTTCTGGAACTCCGCCCGGGTCATCTGCACGTCCAGGTGGAGCGGGCCGTCGGCGCTTGCCGTGATGTACGGCAGGTTGATCGTGGTGGCCTGCGAGCTGGACAGCTCGATCTTGGCCTTCTCAGCCGCCTCGCGCAGGCGCTGCATGGCCATCTTGTCCTTGGCCAGGTCGATGCCGTGCTGGTTGGAGAACTGCTTGACCAGGTGCTCAACGAGCCGGTTGTCCCAGTCGTCGCCACCGAGCTTGTTGTCGCCGGACGTGGCCTTGACCTCGATGACGCCGTCGCCGATCTCCAGCAGCGAGACGTCGAAGGTGCCACCACCGAGGTCGAACACCAGGATCGTCTGCTCCTTGTCGCCCTTGTCCAGCCCATAGGCCAGGGCTGCCGCGGTCGGCTCGTTGACAATCCGCAACACGTTGAGGCCGGCGATGTCGCCGGCCTCTTTGGTGGCCTGCCGCTCGGCGTCGGAGAAGTACGCCGGGACGGTGATGACCGCATCGGTCACCGGCTCGCCCAGGTATGCCTCGGCATCCCGCTTGAGCTTTTGCAGCACAAACGCGCTGATCTGCTGCGGTGTGAAGTCCTTGCCGTCGACGGTCTGCTTCCAGTCGGTGCCCATGTGGCGCTTCACCGAGCGGATCGTCCGGTCGACGTTGGTGACGGCCTGCCGCTTGGCGACCTCACCAACCAGGACCTCGCCGTTCTTGGCGAAGGCCACGATCGAGGGGGTGGTGCGCGCACCCTCGGCGTTGGCGATGACGGTGGGCTCACCGCCCTCCAGGACGCAGACGACGCTGTTGGTGGTGCCGAGGTCGATGCCGACCGCTCGTGCCATGAGTTCGCTCCCAGGAAGAGGTTGAGTGCCTACCGCTCAGTGTGCGGTCTCCCAGAACAACCGTCAAATTGCCTTGAGTCTTCCCGACTCAGCTTCCCTGCCTGGAAGGGGCTAGAGCCGATCCACGAGCCGTCCCACCGTCCCGTCGTACGACGAGAAGTTACCCACCGGTAGCCGACCGGGTGACGGGGCCCTACGCTCGGCAGGCCTTGCCCCACCGCCCCGCGTAAGCTCGCCGCTGCCCCTGGGGCGCCGCTGCACCATGTCGATGGAGTACCTGTGGACACCGACCAGATCGTCCGGCTCAGCGTCGGCCTGCTCATCATGGCCGTGTCACTGGCCATCGCGGGGCGGCGCGTGCTGTTCCTGGCCAAGTTGATCAGCACCGGCCAGCCAAGCCCAGGGCGGCTCGACGGCATCGGCAAGCGGCTCGGGCTGCAGGTCAAAGAGGTCTTCGGCCAGTCCCGGCTGCTCAAGTGGTCGGTCCCAGGCGTCGCGCACTTCGTGACCTTCTGGTCGTTCATTATCTTGACGCTCACCATCATCGAGGCGGTCGGCGCTCTCTTCGACCCGCACTTCGCCATCCCGATCATCGGCCGGTGGCGGCTGGTCGGCTTCGGCGAGGACCTCATCGGCACGCTGCTGCTCATCTCGCTGGCGACCTTCGCGGTCATCCGGGTGCGCCAGGCACCAAAGAAGATCGAGCGGGACAGCCGCTTCTACGGCTCGCACACCGGCGCTGCCTGGCTCGTGTTGTTCTTGATCACGATGGTGGCCGTCACGCTGTTCGGCTACCGCGGACCGCAGATTAACAACGGCACGTTCCCGTATGGGGCCCACACCAACTGGACCTTCACCTCCAAGGCCGTGGCGCTGGCGCTGGACCCGCTGGGCCACACCGCCAACCAGGTGCTCGAGACCTTTTTCATCCTGGCCCAGATTGCGGTGATCTTCGGCTTCCTGGTGCTGGTGGTCTACAGCAAGCATCTACACATCTTCCTGGCGCCGATCAACGTGTCGACCAAGCGCAACCCGGACGGCGTCGCGCTCGGCGGTCTGCTGCCGATGATGAGCAAGGGCAAGGTGCTCGACTTCGAGCAGGCCGATCCCGAGACCGACACGTTCGGCGTCGGCAAGGTCGAGGACTTCACCTGGACCGCCATGCTCGACATGGCGACCTGCACCGAGTGCGGGCGGTGCCAGTCGCAGTGCCCGGCGTGGAACACGGGTAAGCCGCTCAGTCCGAAGCTCCTGATCATGGATCTGCGCGACCACCTGTTCGCCAAGGCACCGTTCATGCTGGCTGTGGCGGCCGGCAAGGCGGTCACCGGCATCGAGGCAGCGGGCACGGAGAGCAGCAGCCAGGGAGCGGACCATCATGGCGTACCGGAGTCGGGGTTCGCGCGGATCACCGGCAGCAACACCGCGCAGTACGAACGCCCCCTCGTCGGTACCGCGGCCGAAGGTGGCGTCATCGACCCGGACGTGCTTTGGAGCTGCACCACCTGCGGGGCCTGCGTCGAGCAGTGCCCGGTCGACATCGAGCACGTCGACCACATCCTGGATATGCGCCGCTACCAGGTGCTAATCGAGAGCTCGTTCCCGAGCGAGGCCGGCGTGATGCTGCGCAACCTCGAGAACAAGGGCAACCCGTGGGGGATGAACAATTCCTCGCGCACCGACTGGATGGACGGGCTGCCGTTCGAGGTCAAGGTCATCCAGGACCAGATCCCCGAGGAGGTCGAGTACCTGTTCTGGGTGGGCTGCGCCGGAGCGCTCGAGGACCGCTCCAAGAAGGTCAGCCGGGCGTTCGCTGAGCTGCTGCACATCGCCGGCGTCGAGTTCGCTGTCCTTGGTAAGCAGGAGTCCTGCACCGGCGACCCGGCCCGCCGCCTCGGCAACGAGTTCGTCTTCCAGATGCTCGGCCAGCAAAACGTCGAGCTGCTCAACCGGGTCGGCGCCGGCCGCGAGCACAACGTCAAGATTGTGGCGACCTGCCCGCACTGCTTCAACACGATCGCCAACGAATACCCCCAGCTGGGCGGCGACTACGAGGTGGTCCACCACACCCAGCTGCTCGGCAAGCTGGTCGCCGAAGGACATCTCGTCCCGATCACCCCGGTCGACTCCTCGATCACCTACCACGATCCGTGCTACCTCGGCCGACACAACAAGGTCTACACGCCGCCGCGCGAGATCCTCGGCGCCATCCAAGGGCTGACCACCACCGAGATGCCCAGGTGTAAGGAGCGCGGCTTCTGCTGCGGTGCCGGCGGCGCCCGGATGTGGATGGAAGAGAAGATTGGCAAGCGGATCAACGTCGAGCGCACCGACGAGGCGTTGTCGCTGGACCCCGACATCATCAGCACGGCCTGCCCGTTCTGCATCACCATGTTGAGCGACGCGGTGACCGCCAAGCAGCAATCCGGCGAGGCCCGCGAGGACGTCCAGGTGCTCGACGTGTCGCAGATCCTGGCCCGCTCGCTGGTCCCCCGCGAACCGGCCCTGGTCGGCGCGCCGGCGATCACCGAGGACGTCGCGGTCGAGGCCGCGAAGCCGGTCGAGGCTACGCCCGCCGCGACGGCGACGGCCGACTACGGGCAGCTGTCGCAGGCGCCGACCACCGGGCCCGGACACAGCCCCGCGCCCTCGCCCTGACTACCCGGGTCCCGTTTCGCGAGCCCGGCCAGCCGGGCGCTGGGAGGGGTCCCGCTGATGCTCGTGGACGTTACTGACCGGGGTACCTGATCCGACGTGCTGCCAGACACCGAACCACGCGCCGTGGTCGCGCCTGGCCGATGCGCTCGCCGGTGCCGAACCCTCGAGCAGGAGCTTCGAGGCGCTCTCCCACAGCCCCGCAAAGAGGGGTTCGCTGGGTCGCAGCGGCCAAGCGGGATGTCCATCATTGCTATCAGCGCGTCGCGTTGGTGGACCAGCCCGGGGCCGGGCCGGCTTCAGCGGAAGAAGACACCGTTACGTTCGGCGCCGATCTCGGCAAAGACCGACCTGGGCGTGGCGACCGGGTCCGAGGTGAACGTGAAGTGCTTCGAGGGCGCGGCTGCCGCCAACGTGGCCGTCGCGGTGCCTTCGATCCGGTCACTGACGAAATATCGAGTCGACGACCTCGGTCGTCGCGTTGTCCGCCCAGGTGTCGACTCCCGATGCCGCCACAGACGTGGCCCGATCTCGAGGGATTCGCCGGACAGGGCAGGCAGCAGGGCGGTGATCGGCTTCGGGCAGCAGTCTGTAGAAGGTGGAAGGACAAGACTCAACGCTCAGGTATCGCGGCAGGGACGCACCATGGAAAACTCGGCAACGAGCAGCTCCTCGATGTAGGTCATGTCGATTGGCGCCAGCTGGCCAAGTCGCTGCGCGCTCGCCCCGGGGGCTGATGTCAGGATGCCGACATGCTGCCTGCGGCTCGCCCGGTCATTGTCGTCACGGGGGGTAGCCGTGGCATCGGGGCAGCCACCGCGGCGTATCTGGCCGAGCGCGGGCACGACGTGGTGCTCGGATACCTGAGGGACGGTCCCGCTGCCGACCGGGTCGTCACGGCTGCACGTGCAGCCGGGGCCCGCGCGATCGCCGTACGCGGTGATGTCGCGGACGAGGACGACGTCGCTGCGTTGTTCGCCGCCGCCGAAGAGCTTGGGATCGTGAGCGGGCTGGTGAATAACGCAGGAGCCACAGCGCATATCGGCGACCTCGCCGACACCCCGGTCGCGGTCGTCCGGCGGGTAGTCGAGGTCAACCTCATCGGGGCGCTGCTGTGCGCCCGCCGCGCAGCCCAGGTGATGTCCACGACCCGTGGCGGCCGTGGAGGGGCGATCGTCAACGTGTCGTCGGCGGCGGCCACGCTCGGGTCCGCACATGAATACGTGCATTACGCCGCCGCGAAGGCAGGGATCGATGCCCTCACGGTGGGTCTGGCCAAGGAACTGGCCGATCAGGGCGTGCGGGTCAACGCGGTAGCCCCGGGCATGATCCGTACCGGCATCCACGCCGCAGCCGGTGACCCTGAGCGCCTCGAGCGCGTGCTGCCGCGGATCCCCATGGGACGAGCAGGTGAACCCGAGGAGATCGCCCCTGCAATCGCCTGGCTCCTCGGTCCCGAGAGCGCCTACGTCACCGGCGCCAGCATCCGGATCGCCGGCGGACTCTGAACGCGCCAGGAGCGACCCAGCCGTCGGGCTAGGCCGTACGGCCGTCAGCCTCGGTCGGCGCCTGGCCGGCGTCGCTGATCACAGCGTTGTTGACGAACACGTCGAGCTCGGTAACCCGCAATGCTGCTGAACACCTCGTCGTGGCGGTGTTCCCCGCAGTCGGTAGCTCAACTCAAAGATCAGCGAGAAGCGTTCTGAGGACACCCTCTCGGGCGATAGTGCCATTCCTCTCCTGCCCAGCATGCGGGAGTGATGGAGCAACGTCTCTGGCTACGCCGCGGCCTACCTTGCCGCTCATGCTTGCCTCGCTGACGCCCGCGACATCCCCAGCGGCGCCAGTGCTCGATCGACAGCTGGGACGCACCCGTGACCGTTGGCCACGGGCAAGTTCGGTGGCAGGCTGCTCGACATGCCCCACTCCGACCCGAAGGCCGACCTGCAGCGGTATCTGCAAGCGGCCTGAGAGACGCTGGTCTGGAAGCTGGAGGGCCTCGACGAGTACGACGCCCGCCGCCCCCTGACTCCCACCGGGACCAACCTGCTGGGACTGGTGAAGCACGCGGCCGGCGAAGAGGTGGGGTACTTCGGGGACTGTTTCCAGCGTCCCTTCGACCGGCTGCTGCCCTGGTTGCAGGCCGACGCGGAGCCAAACGCGGATATGTGGGCCACCGCCGACGAATCGTGCAAGGACATCCTCGACCTCTACCGCCGGGTTTAGGGGCACTCGAACGCCACGATCGATGCTCTGCCACTCGATGCAACCGGATCCGTGCCGTGGTGGCCTCTGGACTGCGCGTCGGCAGCGACAACCT
>JAYUMN010000276.1:0-3862 GCA_043762595.1 Frankiales bacterium | reverse complement strand
GGGGCGGTCGCTGACGCACCGCTGTGCATGACCTGCGGAGTCAAGATGCGCCCGGCGGGCAGCTGCTACGTATGCGAGAGCTGCGGGAGCACGAGCGGGTGTAGTGAGAACCCTCCGGCGACGACTGCACGTCACCGCTGAAGACATGAAGCTTCACCCGCGATGACACGTCGAGTCACGGGTAACGCCGCGAATTGTCACCGCTGAGGGCAAGGCATGACACCGGGGCCCGGTCACCCTGAATGACCGGGCCCCGTCGTCATTGCAGCCATCGCGGTGCGGACGCCGCAGTTGAACAAGACGGGTCCGTCGCTGCGACCGAACCGGGCCCCAGACTTGCTCGTCACGACAACAGGCGAACGGCGGGCTTGACGACAGCGTCGACGCCGCATCCCGACCAGAGGACCTGACAGAACCTTCATTCCCGGCGCACCTGCCCGAGGGAACGGCCGGGACTGTCACCCCGGACAGCGATGATTGCCCACGGTGTCAACCCAATGTCGTCAGTCAATCAGGGGATGCCCCTCGTGATCGGTCAGACGAGCTCCCCTGACGGTCATCACGGTCTCAGCTTCGGTCAGCTGGACATCGACTGAGCCCGGCCGTTCTCCCTCGTCGGGAGTCGAGGCGTTCATCGCCTGACGAGGCAGAGCTGTGTGCACGCTTCGCCGTCCGGACAGCTTGATCAGGTGCGCCAGGGTTTCATCGTCGACTGAGTAGAGGAGGGTGCCAACCATGCCCCGGGTCAGCACGACCTTGTAGACGTTCGTGATGAGATGCTCGACCTCAGCGTCGGTGACCCGCTTGCTGTTGCGAAAGTCCGGGTCCCTGTTCTCTCTTCGCTGCACCACCCAGCCGTCCTCGCGCCACACCAGGTCCGGTCCGAGGATGACACCGTTCCAGTCGTGTTCGAAGCCCTGCACGGTGTTGACGCAGCCGACGGAGCTGATGACGTGGGGTCCACCCGACTTCGACTTGACCGCCCTCTACGCCGAGCGGGTCGACGCGCGGCTGCGCTCGCTCTGAGTCCCGACCCGCCAACCGAACAACCGGGTGGCCACGGGAGTTGTCGTAGCGGATCCTCGCCGTCTTTATCCAGAGGCCGTTCGAGCCGCTGGGAGGACCGCGGCCGTCCTCCGCGCCCTGTACGCCGGAGCACCACCCGCCTGCATCATCGAGCAGGCGGTCAGACCACCTCGCCGGTCGGGAGGGAGACCTCGTCGAGGTCGCCCTGTTCCCCGACCCAACTGTCGATCCGGTGCCACAGCTCGAACAGCCAGTCGGTGATCTCCTGCTCGCCCGCCGGCACGCGACCGGCTGGCTCCCGCCACCACAGCACATCGAGTTCGCGGCGCAACGGGAGCGCCGCCCACACGCTCTGTAGATCCTGCAGGTGGTCGTGGCCGGTGTGGCTGAACACCACGACGTCCGCGGTCGGCGCGGCCGCGAGGGCAGCGACCGTCCCGGCCGGGCGGGGCGGCAGCACGTGCACCATCTGTGCGGCACGCTCGGCCTGCTTGTGCAGCCCCTTGCGGCGCAGCCGGGCGACGGCCAGGCGCTGCCGGGTCGGGGTCCAGTCGCCGCCTTCGGGGAACAGCACCAGCGCGTCGTGCGGCCGCAGGCTGCCGGCGAGCTCGGCGATGGCAGCGGTCGCAACGTCACCGCCGGGCCCGATGAAGCGGCAGCCGAGCCGGGACAGGAGCACGTCGACGGAGGGGTCCAGCCGGAGTCGCTCGGTGAGCACGATGCGCGGCGCCCGGTCGTAGCGGCTCATCAGCAGGTGCACGAGCACGAACGACGCGCCGGGCCCGGCGTGCCGGGCGAGGACGATCACGGGCTCCGCGCCGCCCATCCGGGCCGGGTCGAGCGGTTGCGAGACCGGCTCGTGCACCTGCAGCCGGAACCGGAAGGTGAAACCGGCCAGCCCCACCAGCACATCCAGGAAGCGCCGCAGCACGGCCAGGTGCAATTGCTGCGAGCGGGGGCAGCCCAGTCGCCGGGCGAACCGGAACCACAGTGCCAGACAGGCAACCAGGCAGGCGGTCTCGCCCAGCAGGTAGGCGATCCCGAACAGCCACCCGCGCGGCAACCGCCAGCGCACCCTGCCCCGACGTACGACGAGGAGGGCGAGCGCCGCGATGGCGTGGCCGACCAGCACGAAGGGGAACAGTGCCAGCGCGACGGCGGCCAGCAGCGGCATGAGTGGCGCCAGCACGACTCGCCGGAGCAGCAGCGGCGGAAGCCACATCGCTACCCCTCGGCCAGATAGGCGGCGGTGGCGGCTCGCGCCCCGGCGATGCGCGGCCGGACGCCGCGCGCATCGCGGTAACGGACCGCGGCGAGCGGCACACTGTCGTCGCCGGTCGGCAGCACGTGCACGGACAGGTGCGCCGGCAGCGTGGCCATCTCCTCGGTGAAGCGGTGCCGGCGGGCGATCTCGAAACAGACCATCCCCACCTCCCACGGCCAACGCGGCGCGGTCAGCGGCCGCTCGATCCGGCCGACCTGCAACACGTAGACCTCGGTTGCGCCGAGCTCGACGGCCCGCCCGACCGGGATCGAGTGGACCAGCCCGCCGTCGACGAAGTGCTCGTCGCCCAGACGAACCGGCGGCAGCAGGCCCGGGACGGCGCAGGAGGCGAGCACCGCGTCGACGATCGGCCCCTCGGTGAACCAGTTCGCCTGGGCGCGTTCGATGCTGGCCGCAACGCATTGGAAGGGCACCACGAGCTCCTCGATTCTGGCGGCACCGGCCTGCGCCTCGATCAGGGCGCGTAACCCCAAGTTGTCGTGCAGCGACGTGCGGGTGCGCGCGAGATGCCTCAGCTGGCCGATGACGCTGCTGCCGAAGACGTCGCGGCGCCCGAGCTCGCTCCACAACTCCGCCAGCCGGTCCGCGGCCCGCAGGCTGGGGTCGGCGGCGAATACCGCCCCGTTGATGGCGCCCACCGACGAGCCGACGATGAGGTCCGGTACGACGCCGGCCTCGGCGAGCCCCTGCAGCATGCCGACCTCGCTGGCGCCGAGCAGACCGCCGCCGCCGAGCACGAACGCGATCACGGCGGCTCCGTCCAGGCGGTGGGATCGGCCAGCAGCGCCAGCCTGCCACTGCTGGCTAGGGTCGGTGGATGACCGAAGCAGATCTGCATTTCTGGTTCGACCCGGTGTGCCCATTTGCGTGGATGACCAGCAAATGGGTCCGCACGGTCGCCGCCCAGCGGGACTACACCGTCGACTGGCGCTTCATCTCCCTGCGGTTGCTCAATGCCCACCTCGACTACGACGCGCACTTCCCGCCCGAGTACGACGCCGGGCACACTGCCGGCTTGCGCTTGCTGCGGGTCGCCGCCAGGACGCGCGCCGAGCATGGCCGGGATGCCGTCGGACCGCTGTACGCCGCGCTGGGCGCACAGGTCTTCGAGACCGAGCCCGGTGCGAGCGTGCCGACCAGGCTCGAGCGCGGCGCCGAGCTGCTTGCACCGGCCCTCGCGCAGGCCGGCCTGCCGGCAGGGCTCGCTGACGCCCTCGAGGACAGCTCCTGGGACGCCGAGATCCAGGCCGAGACCGATGCCGCGCTGGCGCTCACCGGCAAGGATGTTGGGACGCCGATCCTGCACTTCGAGCCGCCGCACGGCGTCGCGTTCTTCGGTCCGGTGATCAGCCGACTACCCGGTGACGAGGAAGCGCTGGGGCTCTGGGACCACGTGATCGCGCTGGCTCGCTTCCCCGGCTTCGCAGAACTCAAGCGGAGCCTGCGCGAGCTGCCGCAGCTCCCGGCGCTTGGGGTGCGGACCGACGAGGTCGGGTCGCAGGAGGACTGGCACGGCGGGAGCCGACGCCAGAAGCGGTAGCCGGGGACGGT
>JAYUMN010000275.1:0-19874 GCA_043762595.1 Frankiales bacterium | reverse complement strand
TCCTACCTGCACCTGCACTGGGCCGGGGTCGAGGGTGCGGCGGAGAGGTTCGTGGACGCATGCGTCTGACCGGGGTCGGAGTCGGCCCGGGTGACCCGGAGCTGGTGACCGTCAAGGGGGTTCGCGTGCTCCGCGAGGCCGATCTCGTCGTCGTGCCGGTGATGGACCCGGTGGAGCAGGGCCGGGCCGAGGCGACCGTCCGGGCGCACGTCGACCACGATCGCATCGAGCGGTTGATCTTTGCGCTGGACGATCGCGGTGGGGCCACCCCTGCCCGGCGGGACGCGTGGGAGGCGGCCGCCGACCGGGTGGCCGAGGTGCTGCAGGACCACCGGTCGGTTGCCTTCGCGACCATTGGCGATCCCAACGTGTACAGCACGTTCACCTATCTCGCCGATGCTGTCCGCGAGCGGGTCCCGACGGTCGAGATCGCCACTGTGCCCGGCATCACGGCAATGCAGGACCTCGCCGCGCGGTCCGGCACCGTGCTCTGCGAGGGCACCGAGTCCCTCGCGTTGTTGCCGCTGACCGCCGGTATCGAGGCCTTCGAGGAGGCCATCACCCACTTCGACAGCGTGGTGGCCTACAAAGGTGGCCGGCAGATGGCCGCCATCCGCGAGGTGCTGGCCAGGCACGGTCGGCTCGACGGCGCTGTCTTCGGCGCAGCCCTCGGGCTGCCGGACGAGCAGCTCGGCCCGGTGCCGGAGGTCGCGCCTTATCTGTCGACGGTGATCGCACCGGCCCGGCGTACGTCTCGCGGAGGCAAATTGTGACCGGGCTGGTTTCTTTTGTCGGAGCCGGTCCGGGGGCAGCAGACCTGCTCACCCTGCGGGCGGCGCAGCGCATCGCCGAGGCCGACATCGTCATCTGGGCAGCCTCACTCGTGCACGAGGATGTGCTTGTCCATGTCCGGCCAGGTGCGGTCGTCGTCAACTCCGCCGAACACTCGATGGAGGGCATCACCCACCTGTATGAGCGGGCCGCCCGCGAGGGCCTGCGGGTCGCCCGGATCCACTCGGGCGACCCGGCGCTGTGGGGCGGCACCCAAGAGCAGCACGAGCTGTGCACGTCGCTCGGCCTCGCGACCGAGGTGATCCCAGGGGTCAGCAGCTTCAGCGCGGTGGCCGCCATCGTCCAGCGTGAGCTGACGATCCCGGAGATCGCCCAGTCGGTGGTGCTCACCCGGCTCGAGGGCGGCAAGACGCCGATGCCGTCGCGCGAGACGGTCCGGTCCTTCGCGGCGCACGGCACGACGATGGCGTTGTTCCTATCCGCGGCTCGCACCAAGCAGCTGCAGGACGAGCTGCTCGCGGCCGGGACCTACGACGAGGACACACCCTGCGTCGTGGCCTACGCGGCGACCTGGCCGGACGAACTGATCTTCGAGTGCCGGCTCGGCGAGCTGGCCGCGAAAGTCAAGGAGCACAAGCTCTACAAGCACACGATGGTGCTCGTCGGCCCGGCGCTGGCGGCTGGCGGGACACGCTCGCACCTCTACCACCCCGGACATTTCCACGAGCACCGCAGGGTCGAAAGTGCCGCAGCCCGAGCCGAACTGAAGGCTCGGGACCGGGCGCTGGACCAGGAGCAGCGGTGAGCGAGCCACCGGAGCTGCGCGAGCCGTCCCTGCCGCGCACCGCCCGGGTGCGCACCAAGGCGCTGCGGTCCGGCTGGACCACCGGCACCTGCAGCGCCGCTGCGGCCAAGGCGGCCGTCATGGCGCTGGCCACCCAGCAGCGGCAGGTCAGCGTTGAGGTTGGCCTGCCTGCGGGGCAGCGGGTCTCGTTCCCGGTCGAGCGCTGTGACATCGAGGCCGAGCGAGCCGAGGCCGTTGTGGTCAAAGACGCCGGCGACGACCCGGACGTCACCCACGGCGCGCACCTCACCGCAACGGTCAGCTGGGCCCCGGCGTACGCGCTGGAGGGGGGCGCGGGGGTGGGGGTCGTCACCAAGCCCGGGTTGGGTCTGGAGGTCGGCGGGCCGGCCATCAACCCGGTTCCCCGTGAGATGATCTTTGCGGCGGTGCACGAGGCCGTTGGCGACCGCGGTGTGCGGGTCGTCATCTCGGTCCCCGACGGCGAGCGCCGGGCGAAGAAGACGACCAACGCGCGGCTCGGCATCCTCGGCGGCATCTCGATACTCGGTACGACGGGCATCGTCCGGCCGTTCTCGACCGAGTCCTGGCGGGCCTCGGTCGTGCAGGCGGTCTCGGTGATGGCCGCCCAGGGCCTCGACACCCTGGTGCTCGCGACCGGGGGACGTACCGAGCAGGCCGCGATGCGGCTGCTGCCGGACTTGCCGGAGGTCTGCTTCGTCGAGGTCGGCGACTTCACCGGCGCGGCGCTGCGCCAGGCGGTGTCGGACGGTCTCACCGACGTGGTCTTCGTCGGCATGGCGGGCAAACTCACCAAGCTCGCCGGTGGTGTGCTGATGACCCACTACACCAAGAGCAAGGTAGACCTCTCGGTGCTCGCCGCGATGACTCCGACCGGCCTCAAACCGGCTGTCCTGCAGGCCAACACAGCCCGGCATGCCTACGAGCTGTGGGAGCAGGCCGGCGTGCTGCGCGAGTGTGGCGACCGGTTGTGCGCGGCCGTCGCCGAGGTGCTGACCCGGTTCTCCGGCCTGACCGCCCGGGTCGCGCTGGTCGACCCGCCCGGCGCGCGGTGCGTCGCCGCGACGGAGGCGTCATGGGTGGCGTGACTGTCCTGGGCATCGACGGCTCGCCGCTGTCGCCGCAGGCCCGGGCCCGGCTCGACGCCGCGACCCTGGTGGCCGGCGGGGAACGGCAGCTGGCCGCACTCGGGGTGTTCGACGGGATGGTCATTGGCGATGTCCGGGCGGTGGCCCATGCCGCTCGCGAGCATGACGGGGAGGCTGTTGTCCTGGCGAGCGGCGACCCGGGGCTGTTCGGCCCGGTGCGGGTGCTTCGGTCCGAAGGCGTCGAGCCGGACGTGCTGCCCGCGGTGTCGTCGGTCGCCTTGGCCTTCGCCCGCGCCGGGTTGCCCTGGGACGACGCGGTGGTGGCCAGCGCGCACGGCCGGGACCTGCGGCTGGCCGTCAACGCCTGCAAGGCGCATCCCAAGGTCGCGGTGCTCACCGCCCCCGGAGCCGGACCGGCCGAGCTCGGTGCCGCACTGATCGGCCACCGCCGCCGGTTGTTCGTCGCCGAGGACCTCGGTACGCCGGGGGAGCGGTGCACCTGGCTCGCGCCGGCCCAGGCGGCGGAGCACCCAGCCTGGTCACCGCTAAACGTCGTACTGTCAGTCGATCTCGACCGGGCCGTTGCCGCAGCCCGAGGTTGGCTGGCCGGTCGAGGGCAGCCGGCCGGGTGGGCGTTGCCCGATGAGGCGTTCGCCCACCGCGACGGGATGCTGACCAAGGCCGAGGTGCGGGCTGTGGTGCTGGCCCGGCTCGGACCGCGGCTGGGCGACCTCGTGTGGGACGTCGGCTCGGGCAGCGGGTCCGTCGCGGTCGAGTGCGCCCGGCTCGGCGCGGCGGTTGTCGCCGTCGAGCGCGGCTCGACCGAGCAGATCGAGGCCAACGCCGCCGCGCATGCGGTCGACCTGCAGGTGGTGCAGGGTCGAGCGCCAGAGGTCCTGGCGGGGCTGCCCGACCCCGAGGCGGTGTTCGTAGGCGGCGGCGGCGCCGACGTCGCAGCGATCATCTCGGCCTCGGTCGCCCGCGGGCCTCGGGTCGTCGTCGTCGCCCTCGCCGCCCTCGACCGGCTTTCGGCTGTGCAGCAAGCACTCTCGCCCTACCTCGTGGAAGGCGTGCAGCTCTCCGCGGCACGCTTGCGCCCTCTTGGCACGGCCACCGGGCTGGCCGCCACTAACCCGGTGCTGGTGCTGTGGGGGACCCGCCCATGAGGATCGGTCTGTTGTCTGTCACCGCCTCGGGTCGTTCGGCTGCCGCGTTGCTGCAGCAGGCTCTGCCCGACGCGCACCACTACGCCATCGACGACCTGCCCCGTGCCTGGCAGGACTGCGACGGTCTCGTCTGCCTCCTCGCGACCGGTGCGGTCGTCCGCCTGCTTGCCCCGCTGCTGCAAGGCAAGACCACCGACCCCGGCGTCGTGTGCGTCGATGAGGGACGACAGTTCGCGGTCGCGCTACTCGGCGGTCACGGCGGCGGAGCCAATGAGCTGGCCGGGGAGGTCGCCGGCATCCTCGGCGCACAGCCGGTCGTCACGACCGCCACCGATGCCACCGGCATACCGGGCCTGGACACCCTCGGCTGGCCGGTCGAGGGGGCGGTCGCAGCGGTCAGCCGAGCGATGCTCGACGGCGAGCCGGTGCGCCTCGACGCGGACGCGAGCTGGCCGCTGCCGCCGCTGCGGGTCGGCACCGGTGGTGAGCACGTGCTCGCGGTCACCGACCGGCTGCTGGCCCTAGACGGCCTGACCGCCATCCTGCGACCACCGTCGCTGGTCGTCGGGGTCGGCGCCTCCAGGGGCGTCACCGCCGAGGAGATCGAGGAGCTGCTCGAACGCACCCTCGCCGACGCCGGGCTCTCGATGCTCAGCGTCATGGGGCTCGCGACCGCGACCGCGAAAGTCGACGAGCCAGGCATTGTCGAGTTGGCCCGCCGGCGCGATTGGCCGCTCACGGCGTACGACAGTGATGTGCTCGCGGCAGTGACGGTGCCCAACCCCAGTGCTGCGCCGCTGGCCGCGATCGGCACGCCGAGTGTCGCCGAGGCCGCCGCCTCGCTGCAGGGCGAGCTGATCGTGGCCAAGTCGAAAAGCGCGATGGCGACCGTCGCCGTCGCCCGGGTCCGACCCCGCGGGCGGCTCGTGCTGGTCGGGCTCGGCCCCGGGGCGCGCGACCTGCTCAGCCCGCGGGCCGCCATCGAGCTGCGCCGCGCGTCGGTCTGGGTTGGCCTGGACCAGTACGTCGAGCAGGTCCGTGACCTGGCCCGACCCGGCACCCGGATGCTCATCACCGGCCTCGGTCAAGAGCAGGAGCGGGCCCACAGCGCCGTGTCGGAGGCTCAACTGGGCCACGCGGTCGCGTTGATCGGCTCCGGGGACAGCGGCGTCTACGCGATGGCCTCACCGGCCCTGGAGGCGGCCGGCGCCGACATCGACGTCGTCGGGGTGCCCGGCATCACCGCGGCGCTGGCGGCGAGCAACCTGCTCGGCGCCCCGCTTGGGCACGACCACGCGTCGATCTCGCTGTCGGACCTGCACACGCCGTGGCCGGCGATCGAGGCGCGGATCCGGGCCGTCGCCGAGGGTGATCTGGTGGTCACCTTCTACAACCCGAAGAGCCGCGGCCGTGACTGGCAGCTCGCCAAGGCTGTCACGATGCTGCTGGAGCGCCGGCCTGCGACGACCCCGGTGGGCATCGTCACCGATGCGTCCCGCGCCGCCGAGACTGTCGTGCTGACGACCCTGGGTGAGCTCGACGTGGAGCAGGTCACGATGCTCGCCTGCGTCGTCATCGGATCGTCCCAGAGTCGCATCGTGGCAGGGCGTTTCGTCACGCCCAGGGGCTACACGTGGCATATCTGATCACTTCGGACTGCACCGCCTGCGGCGCCTGCCTGCTCACCTGCCCGGAGCACGCGATCGTCGCGGCGATCCCCCTGGTCGTGCGCGAGGACCGCTGCACCAACTGCGGCGAATGCGTCGAGGTCTGCCCGGCCGACGCGGTCTGGGAGCTGGTGTGAAGCCCGGGACGGTGGCGCTCGTCGGCGCCGGTCCGGGCGATCCCGGGTTGCTGACGCTGAAGGCCGCACAGCTGCTCGGCGAGGCCGATGTGGTGCTCACCGACCGACTGGTGGGGAAGGGCGTCCTGGCGCATGTGCGTGATGACGCCACCGTCATCGACGTCGGCAAGACCAGTTGGACGGGCACCGCACCCCGTCAGGAGGAGATCAACGCCCAACTCGTCGAGCACGCCAAGGCGGGCCGGCGGGTGGTCCGCCTCAAGGGCGGTGACCCGTTCGTCTTCGGCCGGGGCAGCGAAGAGGCCGAAGCCCTCGTCGCAGCGGGCATCTCGTTCGAGGTGGTGCCGGGCATCAGCAGCGCGATGGCCGCCCCGGCGTACGCCGGGATTCCGGTGACGGCTCGTGGCTACACCCAGGATGTCTGCATCGTGACCGGCCACCTCGACCCGGACGACCCAGGCAGCTCGGTGCGCTGGAAGGCGCTCGCGACCGGGCCGGGGACCCTGGTGATCCTGATGGGACACGACCGGTTGTCGACCATCTGCCAAGGGTTGATCCGGCACGGCCGGGCGGCGACGACGCCGGCGGCCTGCATCGAGCAGGGCACGACCGCGGACCAGCGGGTCGTCGTCAGTACGTTGGAACGCCTGGCCGACGACGTCGCCGCGGCCGGGCTCAAGGCCCCGGTCGCAACGGTCGTCGGCGAGGTCGTCCGGCTGCGCGAACGGTTGGAGTGGTTCGGGTGAGCCGACAGCAGGTGCACGCCATCGAGGTCGAGTCGTTCGCGATCGTGCGCTCCCGGGTCGACCTGTCACACCTCGCGCCGTTGACCCGCGCTGTCGTCGAGCGGGTCGTGCACGCGAGCGCTGACCTCAGCTACGCAAGCGATCTCGTCTGCGACGAGGCGGCCCTCGAGCGGGGTCGGGCCGCGCTGGAGTCGGGCGCGCCGGTGGTCGCCGACGTCCAGATGGTCGCCGCCGGCATCACCACCCGCGACGTCGTCTGCCGGGTCCGCGAGGCGGTCGCCGCCGGTGGGCTCACCCGGTCCGCCGCCGCGGTGCGGATGGCCTACGACGAGGTCGGCCCCGGAGCGGTCTGGGTCGTCGGCTGCGCCCCCACGGCGCTGTTCGAACTGATCTCGCTCGACGTCGACCCGGCGCTGGTGATCGGCCTTCCGGTCGGCTTCGTCGGCGCTGCCGAGAGCAAGCTGGCCCTGCGCGACAGCGGCCTGCCGTCCGTGTCCAACCTCAGTGAGAAAGGTGGGTCCGCCGTGGCCGCCGCAGCCCTCAATGCCCTGCTCTACACCGAATGAGCGCCCTGCTCATCGTTGGCCACGGGACCAAGAGCGGCCCTGGCGTCGAGCAGTTCGCCGCCCTCGTCGACCGGGTCCGGCTCGCCCATCCCGAGCACGACGTGGAAGGTGGCTTCCTCGAGCTGGCGCCGCCGCCGATCCAGGACGCGGTCGGCAAACTGGTTGCCGCCGGGCACCGGAGCATCGACGTCGTACCGCTCGTGCTCGTCGCCGCCGGGCACAGCAAGGGCGACATCCCGGCGGCGCTGGCCCGCGAACGCAGCCGCCATCTAGGTCTGTCCTTCCGCTACGGGCGGCCGCTCGGTCCGCAGCCGTTGCTGCTGGCCGATCTCGCCGACAGGTTGCGCGCCGCCGTCCCGGATGATCGTTGGCAGACAACCGCCGTCGTGCTCGTCGGCCGCGGTGCCACCGACCCCGACGCCAATGCCGAGGTCGCCAAGACCGCCCGCCTGCTGCTGGAGGGCCGGGGCATCGGGACGGTCGAGACGGCGTTCATCAGCCTGGCCCAACCGTCGGTGCCGGCCGGCCTGGACCGGGCGGCGCTGCTCGGCTACTGCCGGCTCGTCGTCCTGCCGTACTTCCTGTTCGCCGGGGTGCTGCCCGACCGGATCGTCGAGCAGGTATCCGCGTGGGCCGAGCTCCATCCCGAGATCGAGGTGCTGACAGCCGATCTCATCGGCCCGAGCGCCCGGCTTGCCGAGCTGGTCGGGGTGCGCTGGCAGGAGATCGGCGGCGGTGACCTGCGGATGAACTGCGACACCTGCGCCTACCGCACCGCACTGCCCGGCTTCGAGGGCAAGCTCGGGGCGCCGCAGACCCCGCACGACCATCCGGACGACCCGGCCCACCCGCACCCGCACTGATGGATCCGCTGCGCCACCACGGCGACGCCGAGCTCGCCCCCGGCCTGCTCGACCTCGCCGTCAACGTCCGCGGCGACGCCCCGCCGCCGTGGTTGATCAGCCGCCTCGAGCGCTCCCTGCACCGTCTCGCCGCCTACCCCGACCCGACGCTCGCCACCGATGCGGTCGCCCGCCGGCACGACCGCGACCCCGGCGAGGTGCTGGTCACCGCCGGTGGGGCGGAGGCGTTCGTGCTGCTGGCCCGGGCCCTTGCCCCGGCGTACGCGGTGTGTGTGCACCCGTCGTTCACCGAACCCGAGGCGGCCCTGCGCGCAGCAGGGCACCAGGTGCAGCGGCTCGTCCTCGACCCGCCGTACGTCCTGGATCCCGCGCGGGTGCCCGAGCGAGCCGATCTGGTCGTGGTCGGCAACCCCACCAACCCGACCGGGGTGGTGCACGAGCGACTCGCCGAGCTGTGCCGGCCGGGCCGCACCGTCGTCGTCGACGAGGCGTTCATGGACGCCGTCCCGGGGGAGCCGGCCTCGCTCGCCGGCCGTGCGGACCTGCCCGGCCTGGTCGTCGTCCGGAGCCTGACCAAGACCTGGGCGCTGGCCGGCCTGCGGGTCGGCTACCTGCTCGCCGAGCCAACCATGGTGGCGCTGCTGCGCGACGCCCAACCGCTGTGGTCGGTCTCGACACCCGCCCTGACCGCGCTCGACGCGTGCCTGGCCCGCGGCCCGGTTGCGATGGCCCGGCGCGAGACCGGCGGGCTCATCGCGGCTCGGGACCGGCTCGAGCGCGGACTGCGCGATCTCGCTGTCGAGGTCACGCCGGGCAGTCAGGCGCCCTACCTGCTGTGCCGGGTGCCCGGCCGCCCCGACGTACGACGAGCACTGCGACAGGAGGGGATCGCCGTACGCCGGGGCGACACCTTCCCCGGTCTGACCGCCGAGCACTGGCGCACCGCTGTCCGCGACGACGACAGCGGCGACCGGCTCCTCGCCGCGCTTCGTTCGACGCTCACCCGTTAGGGTCGGATCATCCACCGCGGGTGTGCCGGAAGGGCACTGAGAGGGCGACCAGCAGCTCCGTCGCCGACCGTTCGCACCTGACCCGGTTCGCACCGGCGTAGGGAGGAACCGCATGACAGCCGTGTCCGACACCGAAACCACCAGCGGCACCAGCTTTCCCGGGTCGCGCAAGACCTACCTGCAGGGCAGCCGCCCCGATCTGCGGGTCCCGATGCGTGAGGTGGTGCTGTCCACCGGCGACAGCGTCGTGCTCTACGACACCTCAGGCCCATACACCGACGCCGACCTGCGCACCGACATTCGGCTGGGGCTGCCCACGCTGCGGGAGTCCTGGATCAGCGAGCGTGCCGACGTCACGTCGTACGCCGGGCGGGTGGTGCAGCCGGTCGACAACGGGTTGAAGCAGCACGACACCCGCAACCTCGACAGCGTCTTCGCCGGGACGCGCCAGCCCCTGCGCGCGCTGCCGGACCGGACCGTCACGCAGCTGGCCTACGCACGGCGAGGTGAGATCACGCCGGAGATGGAGTTCGTCGCGCTGCGCGAAGGTTGTTCGCCGGAGTTCGTCCGCGACGAACTGGCCCGTGGGCGGGCGGTCCTGCCGCTCAACGTCAACCATCCCGAGGCCGAGCCGATGGTGATCGGTCGTGGCTTCCTGGTCAAGATCAACGCCAACATCGGCAACAGCGCGGTGGCCTCCTCGATCGAGGAGGAAGTCGACAAGATGACGTGGGCGACCCGATGGGGTGCCGACACGGTGATGGACCTGTCGACCGGCCGCAACATCCACACCACCCGCGAGTGGATCATCCGTAACAGCGCGGTGCCAATCGGCACCGTCCCGATCTACCAGGCCCTTGAGAAGGTCAACGGCAAAGCCGAAGACCTCAGCTGGGAGGTCTACCGCGACACCCTCGTCGAGCAGTTCGAGCAGGGCGTCGACTACATCACGGTGCACGCCGGCGTGCTGCTGCGCTATGTCCCCCTGGCCGCGACCCGCAAGACCGGCATCGTCAGCCGCGGCGGGTCGATCATGGCTGCGTGGTGTCTGGCCCATCACGAGGAGAATTTCCTCTACACCCACTTCCGGGACATCTGCGAGCTGATGGCCGCCTACGACGTGACCTTCTCGCTCGGCGACGGCCTGCGCCCCGGCTGTATCGCCGACGCCAACGACGACGCGCAGTTCTCCGAGCTGCGCACCCTGGGCGAGCTGACGAAGATCGCCTGGGAGTACGACGTGCAGGTCATGGTCGAGGGGCCCGGCCACGTGCCGATGCACAAGATCAAGGAAAATATGGACCTGCAGCTGGAGGTCTGCGGCGAGGCGCCGTTCTACACCCTCGGGCCGCTGACGACCGACATCGCACCGGGATATGACCACATCACCTCGGCCATCGGCGCGGCCATGATCGGCTGGTACGGCACGGCAATGCTCTGCTACGTCACCCCCAAGGAGCACCTCGGCCTGCCCGACCGCGACGACGTCAAGGAGGGCGTGATCACCTACAAGATCGCCGCCCACGCAGCCGATCTCGCCAAAGGCCACCCGGGGGCGCAGGCTTGGGACGACGCGCTGTCCGACGCGCGGTTCGAGTTCCGCTGGCAGGACCAGTTCAACCTCTCGCTGGATCCGACCACCGCCAGGGACTTCCACGACGAGACGCTGCCGGCCGGCGCCGCCAAGACCGCGCACTTCTGCTCGATGTGCGGCCCACACTTCTGTTCCATGAAGATCAGCCAAGATGTCCGGAAATACGCTGCCGAGCATCAGCTGTCCGACGCAGACGCACTCGCGGCGGGGATGCGCGAGAAGAGCGCGGAGTTCCTCGATGAGGGCGCCCGCGTCTATCTGCCGGTCGTGGACTGATGTGCACCCAGGAGCGGGCCGACTGCGTCGTCGTCTGCGACGTGAGCCTGCCCGACGTTCGACGGCTGGTCGGCGTGCTGCCCGGCGTCGAGCTGACCCACCTGCCGTGCGCCGGGACGCGGGTCGCCTCGTCCGGAGCGGTGCCCGTCCAGGCCTTCCGGGCGGCGCTGGCCGAGGCGCTGGCCCCGCACGGCGGCGGGCTCCCGGACTAGGAGCCTGCTGAGGCCAGCGCGGTCCCCGACAATGCGCAGGTGAGCGACGCAGCGCTGAGCACGGCCGGACCGCCCAGCCGGGCGTCAGATGATCCAGACACCGGCCGGCGGGCCGGACTCGGCACGCTGTGGGGCCTGCTGAGGCCGCACCGTATGGCGCTCGCGGCGGCCGGTGGGCTCGCCTTCGCCAACGCCGCCGCCGCCCTTGCCCAGCCGTTGCTGGTGCGGCGGGTCATCCGCGACATCGAGCATTCGCAGTCGCTGCGCGGGGCGGCGACGCTGCTCGTCCTGGCCCTTGTATCGGCAGCGGTCCTGTCCGGGATCCAGAGCTATCTGTTGCAACGAACCGGTGAGGCGATCGTGCTCGACACCCGGACCTTGCTGGTCCGGCGTCTCCTGCGGCTGCCGGTGGCCGAGTTGGACCGGCGGCGCGCTGGCGACCTGATCTCGCGGGTCGGCGCCGACACGACGCTGCTGCGCAGCGTGGTCACCTCAGGCCTGGTCGACCTGGGCTCCGGGGTGGTGATCGCCGTGGGCGCCCTGGTGGCCATGGCGGTGGTGGACCCGATGCTGCTGGGCATCACGGTGGTAGCCGTAGCCGTCGGATTCTCCGGTGCGATCATCGTGGTCCGTCGGGTCCGCGCTGCGTCGCTGACGGCCCAGACCGCAGTGGGGACGATGACGGCTGGGGTGGAGCGGGCGTTGTCCGGCGTCCGCACGATCCGGGCGGCCCGCGCCGAGCAGCGGGAATCGGCGGCCGTCACCGTGTCCGCCACAGAGGCCTTCCAGGCTGGTCTGCGGTTGGCCCGGCTGCAGGCGGTGCTGGGCCCGCTGGCGTCGGTCGCGGTGCAGGGTGCGTTCCTGGCGGTGCTCGGTGTGGGTGGCGCCCGGGTAGCCGCCGGCACGATCTCGGTGGCCGACCTGGTCGCCTTCGTCCTCCTGCTGTTCCTGCTGGTGCAGCCCCTGGCGCAGGGCATCGCAGCACTCACCGCGATCCAGACCGGGCTCGGTGCCCTGGCTCGCATCGAGGAGATTCTCGCGATGGGCGAGGAGAGCGCCCTCGACCGGGTGCGCCGGCCGGGCGCCCTTGGCAGCGAGCCGGTCGAGGTCGAATTGCGCGAGGTCACCTTCGCTTACCCAGCCGTCGACGGCGTGGCTCCGCAGGTGTTGCGAAGTGCGAGCTTCACGGCGCCAGCAGGTCTGCGCACCGCGCTGGTCGGACCCTCAGGTGCCGGCAAGTCGACCGTGCTCGCGCTGGTCGAACGATTCTACGACGCGGACTCCGGCACGGTGCGCGTCGGGGGACACGACGTGCTGGACCTCGACCGGGACGAACTCCGCGCGCAGATGGCGTACGTCGAACAGGACGCACCGGCGCTGGCGGGCAGCCTTCGGGACAACCTGCGGCTCGGTGCGCCCGAAGCCGACGACGCGCAGCTGCAGGCGGCCCTCGACCAGGTCAACCTCGGTGAACTGGTCACCAGGAGCCCGGCCGGACTCGGCGCCCAGGTCGGTGATGACGGGATCTTGTTGTCCGGCGGCCAACGCCAGCGCCTGGCCATCGCCCGCGCACTGCTGTCGCGCCCGGCGCTGTTGCTGCTCGACGAACCGACAGCGTCGCTGGACGCCCGCAACGAAGAGGCGTTATCCCGCGCGGTCGCGGCGATCGGGCCGGACACCACGGTGCTGGTCATCGCCCACCGGTTGTCGACGGTGGTGGACGCCGACCGCATCGTGGTCCTTGACGACGGGATCGTCGTGGCCGTCGGCACCCATGACGAGCTGGTCAGGAGCTCGCCGCTCTACCGGGACCTCGCTGCCCGCCAACTTCTGGTGTGACCGCGCAGCGTTGCCCGACGTGTCGCAGTGATCTGGGCGCCTGGCCCGCGATCAGCCGGCCGGCGGCCCGGGCTGCGCCAGGTCCGGGCGGCACCGGGAACGGGCGCCCCGCCGAACGGTCCGCCGCCGGCTGGGCGGAGCTACCCCGAGATTGATCCGTTTGGGCGATGGAGCCAGCAGCCCGTCGTGCCGACCCCACATCCATGAGCCGCCTGGGTTGGCTGGGGGGTCGAGCCGGTCGCGCGGTCGTCGTGCTGCTCGGCTGGGTCCTGGTGATGGCTGGCGTCGTGCTCCCCGCGGGCCCCGGCGCGGCGCGTTTCCAGCAGGTCGCCTTAGCGGTCGTGACGCTCACCGCTGCCGTGGTCACGTTGCTGGCCGGCTGGCGCCGTGGGCCGGGCCGCCGGGTGTGGCTGTTGCTTGGCCTTGGTCTGCTGGGGTACGCCGGCGGCTTCGTCGTCCAGTTCTGGTTCGCGGCGAGTCAGCGACTGGGCCCGGGTGGGTTGAACCTCTCCGACGCCTCGTCGTTGCTGCTCTACCCGTTGGCCGACGCGGGGCTGCTGGTGTTGTCCCGGCAGCGGGCGGGTCGTCGGGACACCGGGTCGATGCTGGAGGCCGGACTGGTGTTCAGTGGCGTCGCGGCGGTCAGCGTGACCGTCGTCTGCGCCGGCTACCCGTCGCTGCTCCGCGGCAGCCTGCTGCATGTCGTCTACGCCCTGGCCTATCCGGTCGGCGGTTTCACGCTGCTCATCGTGACGGTGACGGGTTTGTCGTTGACCGGTGGCCGGATCGACCGGACCTGGCGGCTCCTGCTGTTCGGCTTCGCGCTGATGACCGTCGGCGACGTGCTCTACGGCGTCGCGGCGGTCGCCGGGCGGTTCCGTTTCGGCAGCTACCTCGATGTGTTGTTCACCGGTGGGCCGGTCTTCATCGCCCTCGCCGCGACGTACGCGCCGGTGGTCGGCGCCGCGGCGGCCCGTCCACTGCGGGCCTCCTCGGCGCTGCCGGCCCTTGCGACGCTGACCGCGCTGGCGGTGCTGGTCGCCGGCAGTTACACGATGGTGCCGATGGTGGCGGTCTGGTCGGCGTCGGTGTGTGTCGTGTTCGCTGTCTGCCGGACCTCCCAGCTGTTCGCCCAGGGGCGGGTGCTCGAACGGACCCGTGCGCAGGCCCGCACCGACGAGCTCACCGGCCTGGCCAACCGGCGCGCCCTGCTCGAGGCGATCAGGGCCACCGCGAAACAGCTGCCGCCATCGGCCGAGGTGCCGCTCGAGCTGCTGCTGCTCGACCTCGACGGGTTCAAAGAGGTCAACGACAGCCTCGGGCACGCCGCCGGCGATGACCTGCTCGCCGTGATCGCCGGGCTGCTGCGCACGACCGCCACCGGCTGCCTGGTGGCCCGGCTCGGCGGCGACGAGTTCGCCGTGCTGATGCCGCGACGCACCCGCAGCGCCCGCACCGGCCAGACCGGGCCGCAGCTGGCCGCCGCGCTGCGCAAGGTGATAGCTCGTCCGGTGCTCGTTGCGACGACCCAGGTCGTTGTCGGCGTCAGCATCGGACACGTCGCCTTGACCGAGCTGAGCCAGCCCGGCGACGACGGCGAGGTCTCGAGTGAGTTATTACGGCGGGCCGACCTGGCTCTCTACCGCGCGAAGGACACCCACATCGGCAGCGTGAGCTGGGACCCGACCCTGGACCAGCAGACCCGAGACCGGCTCACCCTGCTCAGCGAGCTGCGGGTGGCGATGCGCGCCGGGGACCAGATGCACGCCTGGTACCAGCCCAAGACCGATCCCCGGGACGGCCAGGTCGTGGGGTTCGAGGCCCTGGTCCGTTGGCAGCACCCGACTCGTGGGCTGCTGCTCCCGGGTGATTTCCTGCCTGTGGTCGAGCGTTCAGGTCTGCTCCCGGCGTTGACCATGCAGGTCCTGGGTCAAGCGGTCGCCTTCCTCCAGGAACTGCTCGCCAGCGGCCGTGACGTGCACATCGCGGTCAACCTCGGCGCCCCGGACCTGCTCGACGCAGACCTGCCCAAGATCGTCGCCCAGCTGCTCCGCAAGCATTCGGTTGCGCCCCAGCACCTGCGGTTGGAGGTCACCGAAACCGTGGTGATGAGCGACCCGGACCGGATCATCGCCACCCTGCTCGACCTTCGGACCCTCGGTGTCGGGCTGTCGCTGGACGATTACGGCACCGGGCTGTCCAGCCTGGGCTATCTGCGGTTGCTCCCGGTCGACGAGCTCAAGATCGACCGCTCGTTCGTCCGGGATCTGCTCTCCGACGAGTCCTGCGCCCTGATCGTGGCAAGCACGATCGGCCTGGCCCACGACCTGCGGCTGCGGGTCGTCGCCGAGGGCGTCGAGGACCAGCCGACGCTGCAGGCGCTCGCCGACGCCGGCTGCGACACCGTCCAGGGCTGGCATACCGGCCGGCCGGTCAGCCCCGACACGATCCGCCACCAACGGCTCGTTCCGCCGCCCCGTCCAGGCCCGGACCCTGGGGGTCGGGGTCCCGTCTCCACGATGCACGCCAGCTAGGGGAGACCGGCCCAGCGCAGGCCGGCCGTCACCGCGGCGGCGAGGAGCACCGCCGGCAGCACCGTCACGCCTCGCCACAGCAGCAGGCCCGCGACAGCGACGCCGCCGGTGTCGGCGCCGAGCTGAAGCCGCGGGCCGTCCGCGACCGCCGAGGTCACGACGAGCGCGGCCAACAGCGCCGGCGCGAGCAGCACCACGACCCTGGTCAGCGCCGGTGGCAACGCCCGGTTGCCGAACAGGGCCGGGCCGCCGCCCTTGATGGCGAACGTGACGACAGCGACCAGGGCAATGGTCGTCCAGACGGTCATGTCCGGGCCCGGAGCCCGACCAGGGCCGTGCCGCTCGCCGCGAGGACCGGGACCCCGACGGGCACGAAGGGGAGCAGTGCCAGGGCGAGCGCGGCACCGGCCAGCGCGACCCCTGTCGAGGTCCGCGTTCCCTTGCGCAACTCGCCGATCAGCAGGGCCAGGAAAAAGGCCGGGAAGACGGCGTCCAGACCGAGCGCCTTAGTGTCGAGGCCAGCGCTAAGGACGCCGAGCCCGGTCCCGATCACCCAGCACGCGTACTGCGGCGCGCTGTGCCCGAACAGAAACGACCGGTCGTAGGTGCCGTCGCCACGCGCCGCCAGCGCCCACGAGGTGTCGACGACCGCCTGCCCCTGCAAGGCCCGGCGCAACGGGCCACCGGGCAGCGAGGGCCCGAGCGCCACCCCCATCGGCAGAAATCGCGAGTTCATCAACGCTGCCGCGGCGACGGCGGCGCCGACCCCGCCCCCGGCGGCGAGGATGCCGACGCTGGCGAACTGCGCGGACCCGGCGTAAACGACGGCGGACATCACAACGGCGGCGACCTTGGGTAGTCCCGCCGCGGTGGCGACCGCCCCGAAGGAGAAGCTCAGTAACAGCGAGGCGGCGGCGTACGGCGCGGACGCCCGCAGCCCGGCCCGGAGACGTTCGCGCTCGATCACCTAGGCACTGTCGCAGGTGGATCCGCGACGGGACTCGGGCATAGCCTGGGGTGATGACGACTGATGCCGGTTTGGCACGTACGGCCCGGCTCGATGTGCTCTTCACCGGGTACGCCGAGCTGCCCCGCGTCGCCGGCACGGTGAGCTTGGTTCGCGACGGCGACCGGGTGATCGTGGTGGACCCCGGTATGGTGCCGGCGAGATCGTCGATCACGGACCCGCTCGGGCGGCTCGGGGTGTCCCCCGCGGACGTCACCGACATCGTCCTGAGCCATCACCACCCCGACCACACCGTCAACATCGCCTTGTTCGGCGAGGTGCCGGTGCACGACTTCCAGGCCGTCTACACCCGCGACCAGTGGCAGCCGCGAGCCGCCGAAGGAGTGCAGCTGACCCCGTCGGTGTGGCTGCTCGAGACGCCGGGCCACACCCTGCAGGACCTCAGCGTCCTGGTCGGCACCGCCGATCAGATCGTGGCGCTGACCCACCTGTGGTGGACGGCGGACGGCCCGACCGAGGACCCCTACTCGCCGGACCGAGCTGTCCTGCGGGCCCAACGGGAGCGGGTATTGGGGCTGGTCGATCTGGTCGTACCCGGTCATGGCCCGGCGTTCGCACCCGGACCCGACACGCCGCGCTAGCGTCCCCGGCCAACGGCGCGCGCGGTGCTCACCCCCGCGTCGTGCTGCCGGTCCCGGTGCCCGACTGGGCGGGCCTGTGCGTCGAGCTCGGCGTCCCGGCGGAGTTCTCCGCCGAGGCCCGTGCGGCAGCGGCCTGGCCGCCGCCTCGGTCTACGCGCACTGCACCGTGCCCCTGCGGCGGCTGGCCGACCGCTACGTCGGCGAGGTGTGCCTGGCCCTGTGCGACGGCACCGACGTCCCGACCTTGGTCCGTTTGGCGTTACCGGTCCTGCCCGACCAGATGGCCCCGGCCGACGGCCGGGTCCGGCCCTGGACCGGGCGGTGGCGACCTGGCCGAGGCGATCGCGCTCGAGCACCGGGTCGGTGAGGTCTTCGACGGCGTCCTCACCGAGGTCGGTGGCCGCGGTGAGGACGCTGTGCAGTTGGCCGCACCCGCCGTACGCGGCCACCTCGAGGGGAAGCGTCTGCCGCTGGGTCGGCACCTTCGGGTCCTGCTGGTCCGGGCCGATCTGGTGGCCCGGCAGGTGCTGTTCCGGCTCGCGGACAGCTGAGCCGGGGCTGGCAGACTGGCGGCCATGAGCCACGCCGCTGTCCCCGCCATGACCGAGATCTCGACCGCCGTGATCGCCGTCCTCGGGGGCACCGGTGAGCAGGGCCGGGGGCTGGCCCGGCGGTTTGCCCTCGCCGGCCACCGGGTGGTCCTCGGCTCGCGTGACGCAGGTCGGGCGGCGGGTGCTGCCGGGTCGCTGCCCGGCGAGGTCAGCGGCACCACCAACGCCGAGGCTGCGGCAGCAGGCGATGTCGTCATCGTCGCCGTGCCGTGGGAAGGCCACCGGGAGCTGCTCACCTCCCTCGCCGAACCATTGCGCGGCAAGGTCGTCGTCGACTGCGTCAACCCGCTCGGCTTCGACAAGCAGGGGGCGTATGCGCTGGCGGTCGAGGAGGGCAGCGCGGCGCAGCAGGCGGCGGCGGTGCTCCCGGGCAGTCGGGTCGTTGGTGCCTTCCACCACGTCAGCGCCGTGCTGCTGCTCGACGAATCGGTCCAGACAATCGACACCGACGTCCTTGTGCTTGGTGACGATCGAGAGGCCACCGACGTTGTCCAGCAGCTGGTCTCGCGCATCCCTGGGATGCGGGGGATCTACGCCGGCCGGCTCCGCAACGCCCATCAGGTCGAGGCACTGACCGCCAACCTCATCTCGGTAAACCGGCGCTACCAGGCGCATGCGGGCCTGCGTGTCACCGACGTCTGAGGTCCGCGACGACCTCGGCATCGCGCACCCCGGTCCGGTGCGCAGGGTGGTCTCGCTCGTCCCCTCACTGACGGAGGCGGTCGCCGTCACCGCATCGGGGCTGCTGGTCGGTGCGACGAACTGGTGCAGCCAGCCGACCCTTCCTGCGGTGACCCGGATCGGCGGCACCAAGAACCCCGACCTCGCAGAGGTTGTCGCCCTCGGCCCTGATCTTGTGCTGGCCAACAGCGAGGAGAACCGGGCGGCCGACCTCGACGCCCTGCGCGCCGCCGGTCTCGCCGTCTGGGTGACCTGTCCGCAGACCGTTCCCGAGGCCTTGGACTCGCTCGGCCGGCTGCTCGCCGGCTGCGACCTGGACCGGCCGGGCTGGCTCGACGAGGCCGCCCGGGTATGGGCACCTGCGTCCACGGCCCCCCGCCGCCGCGCCGTCGTGCCGATCTGGCACAAACCCTGGATGGCCCTGGGTCGGGACACCTTCGCCGGCGACGTGCTGGCCCGGCTCGGCGTGGACAACGTGCTGTCCGGCGACCCGGATCGCTACCCGCGGATCAGCCCCGCGACTGTCCCGGCGTACGACGTGGTGGTGCTGCCGGACGAGCCGTACGCCTTTACCGGCTCGGAGTGGCCGGCCCCGGCGGCGGTACGGTGCGTCAGCGGCCGGCACCTCACGTGGTACGGCCCGTCCCTCGTCGAAGCGCGGACCCTGCTGGAGCGGCAACTCCGGGTCTAGCCTGCGGTTCCTCACGCTGGCCGAGGGGCCGGACCTTGCCGTCGTCATGTGGGAGATGCCCAACGACTGGCCGGTCTTTATGTTGCAGGGCCCGGTCGCGCAGGTGCTGCTCGGCCGGCTGACGGAGGCCTTCCCGGACTCTCAGCTGCTGAGGTCGGCCCCGCATGGATGAATGTGCCCGGCTCGCTGGCGCTGTGGTGGTCCTGGGCCGGCAGACCCTTCGACGTCTCGGGCGAGCCTGAGGTGCCAGCCGCCTGGTGCCGGTGCTCGTGTCGGTCGAGCACGATCACGCCGTCTACGTCCGGCCCAACCTCTGGGTGCACCACCGCCTCGCGGCTCCGTAGGCTCTCGCGCATGAGTCAAGCACCGGTCAGGAAGGTCGCCGCCGACGAGCTGACGCCCGGTCACAGCACGCCCGGCATGACCCGGCACGAGGCGGTCGTCCTGGCCGATGTCTGGTCCGGGGTCGCCCGCACCGACCCGGGCAGCACCAGCGGTTGGCACCACCACGGCAGCCACGACACGGTGGCCTACGTCGTGCGCGGCGTCTTCCAGGTTGAGACGGCCGGGGAGGTCGTCACCGGTGCCGCCGGTGACTTCGTTCACATTCCGGCGCACACGGTGCACCGCGAGAGCAACCCGACAGCTGAGTCCGCCGAGGTCGTGATCGTCCGCCGCGGCACCGGTGACGTCGTCGTCAACGTCGACGGTCCGCCTTCCTGACGAGCCCCGACGCAGGAACGAAACATGTCCGACCTCTGGCCGACACCGGCGGCGAGCACGCTGTGGCCATGTCGCTCAGCGCCCATCTGCTCCTGCAGGCGGCACCCGGTCGCGCCGACGAGGTCGCATCGTTCGTCGCGACGCTGCCGTCGGTTACCGAGACCGCCGTCACGACCGGTGCGTACGACGTCATCGTGCGGGTCGACCTGACGACCGAGACCCTCTCGCACGTCCTGGTGCAGGCCCG
>JAYUMN010000274.1:0-14512 GCA_043762595.1 Frankiales bacterium | reverse complement strand
GGACCCGGTCGTCCCGGCGGGCCGGGCCCGGCCACCCCGCCTACACTCTTGGCCGTGACCGACACCGCGCTCGAGGTCGTCGGCCTGGTCAAGCGCTATGGCGCCAGGACCGCCGTCGACGGTCTGTCGTTCTCGGTACGTCGGGGCACGGTGCTCGCCCTGCTCGGCCCGAACGGCGCCGGCAAGACGACCACGGTCGAGGTGTGCGAGGGCTTTCGCTCCCACGACGGCGGCACCGTCCGGGTGCTGGGGCTCGAGCCCGCTCATCAGCGCCTGCGGGCCCGGGTGGGCGTCATGCCGCAGACGGCCGGCGGCTACCCCGGCCTGCGGGCGGGTGAACTGTTGCGGCTGGTCGCGGCTTATCACCGCGACCCGCTTGACCCGGCCGATCTGCTGTCGCGGCTGGGCCTGCTCGAGGTCGAGCGGACCGCGTTCCGGCGGCTGTCCGGCGGCCAACAACAGCGGCTGTCGCTCGCGATGGCGATCGTCGGCCGGCCGGAGCTCGTGTTCCTCGACGAGCCGACCGCCGGGCTCGACCCGCAGGCCCGCCGGGCTACCTGGGAGCTGATCGAGGCGCTGCGCCGCGACGGCGTCACGGTCGTGCTGACCACGCACCTGATGGACGAGGCCGAGCACCTCGCCGACGAGGTCGTCATCGTCGACGCCGGTCGGCTGGTGGCCAGTGGCACCGTCGCCGAACTCACCCGGCACAGTGCGACCGGTCAGCTGCGCTTCCGGGCCAGGCCTGGCCTGGACCTCGACCTGCTCCTACAGGCGCTGCCCGAGGGCTGCCTAGGCAAGGAGTCGCCGGACGGGCAGTATCTGCTCGAGGGGCCGGTCGACCCGCAGCTGCTGGCCACCGTCACCGCCTGGTGCGCCACCCACGGCGTGCTCGCGCAGGATCTCAAAGTCGAGCAGAAGAGCCTCGAGGACGTCTTTCTCGACCTCACCGGCCGGGAGTTACGCGCGTGACCGGCTGGGCACCGGGAGCGCTGGCGCCCCGCCCGGGAGCCGCGCCGGTGGGCCGGATGCTGCGCTCGCAGACCCGCGCGGAGCTGTTGCTCGCGCTGCGCGGTGGCGAACAGCTCCTCCTCACAATGATCATCCCGTTGGGACTGCTCGTCGTGCTGACCCTGGTGCCTGTCGTCGCCGTCACGGGGCGCCGCGTCGACTTCTTCGTGCCGGGGGTGCTGGCCCTCGCGATCATGTCCAGCGCGTTCACCGGCCAGGCCATCGCGACCGGCTTTGAGCGCCAGTACGGCGTCCTGAAACGGCTCGGGGCGACCCCGCTCCCCCGGTCAGTACTGCTCGCGGCCAAGACCCTCGGGGTGCTGCTGATCGAGCTGGTGCAACTGTTGGCGATCACCCTGGTGGGGCTGGCCCTTGGCTGGCACCCGCACGGCTCGCCGGCTGCGCTGCTGGCGCTCATCGTGCTGGGCACCGCGGCGTTCAGCGGGCTTGGGCTGCTGCTCGGCGGGACCCTGCGCGGGCTGACCACCCTGGCCGCGGCCAACCTCGTCTGGTTCGTCCTGCTGCTGCTCGGCGGGGTGGTGTTCCCGCTCAGCCAGTTCGGCGCTGCCGAACCCGTGCTCCGGTTGCTACCGACGGCCGCGCTGGCCGGCGGCCTTCGTTCGGTCCTGGCCGGGCACGGGGTGCCGGGGCTTGACCTGCTCGCCCTCGCCGGCTGTGCGGTGCTGGCCCTGATCGCAGCCGGCCGTGCCTTCCGTTGGGAGTGAGCGTGCGGCGCCTGCTGCACGCCCTGCTCGTGCTGCTCGGCCTGCAGCGCCGCCCGGTCGAGGCCGGCTGGCCCGGAGCGGTCCTCGCCGATGACGGCACGCCCCTGCACGTCGAGGTCGACGAGGGCGGCACCGGCCTGACCATCGTGTTCTCGCACGGCTTCACCGCGCAGCTCGGTGAGTTCGCCCTGCAGCGCCAAGCGCTGCAGGGGGTTGCCCGGCTGGTCTTTTACGACCAGCGCGGGCACGGGCTGTCCGGTCGCGGTCACTGGCGGCACGCCACCTTCGAGCAGCTCGGCCGCGACCTGCAGGCCGTCCTTTCCGCGACGGCACCGAGCGGGCCGGTGGTGTTGTTCGGGCACTCGATGGGCGGCATGACGTTGATGGCCTGGGCGCGACAGTTCCCGCAGGAGGTCGGCGCCCGCGTCGTGGGCGCCTTCCTGCTCGCGACCGCCGCGGACGACGTCGTCCAGGGACCGATCGGTGCGACCGTCCGAATGCTGCGCCGGCTGCACCTGCTGGGGATCTACCTCGCCTGCCTGCGGCTCGTGTCACCGCTGATCGAGCGCGGCCGCAAACCCGGAACGAAAGCCGGCCGGGCCTTCATCAAGCGCCAGCTGTTCGGGACCGACGACGCCGACGACGCCGACCTCGTCACCCGCGTCCAGGCGATGCTCGAGTCGACACCGTTCACCACCAGCGCAGCGTTCTACCCGAGCTTCATGGCCCACGACGAGCGCGACGGACTGGCCGTGCTCGCCCGGATCCCGACCACGGTGCTGTGCGGGACGGCGGACCGGCTCACCCCCGACTCGCACAGCCGGGCGATGGCCGAGGTGCTGGGGGTGCGGACCGAGCTGGTGCTCGTACCCGGTGCGGGACATAGCGTCAACATCACCCGGCCGCACCTGGTCGACGACGCACTGCTGCGGCTGCTGGCCCGGGTGACCACTGGGATCGAGTCGGGGTCGGGCGTGGCCTGAGGAACCCCGCTGTCGAGTCGGCTGGCGACGGCCGGTCCAGCGGCGGTCCGGTCCGTCCAGTCGGCCACCTCCCGCGTTTTATGACAAGCACAAGCCGGACTGGCCACGACCGAAGGGGCCACGGCCAGCGGGGACGTGGCGGGTTGGACTGGCCCGAGCGGCGGCGACGCGCGCGGGACCGTTGCAGACCTGGCGTCGAGGCGGGCTGGGGCGAGCCAGCCCGCGTTGCCGGTGGGCGGGCGGGCGGGCTGGCCGGGCCGGGCGACCGCCGAGCTGCGTCCGCGGCCACCCGCCTACCGTCTCGTCCCGTCTCGTCTCGTCTCGTCTCGTCTCGTGACGACGCGGCCTCGAGAGGGCTCAAACTCACCAGCCGGTACGGCGGCACCTCGGCCGCCGGCAGGCCCGGGGCAGCGCCCCGCCGTACGCTGAGCAGGTGACCACGAGCCGTCGGCAGGTGTTGCGGCTGGCGCAGCTGGCCCTCGGGCTGCAGGTGCTGCTGGTGGTGTCCGGGACGGCCGTGCGGGTCACCGGTTCGGGCCTGGGTTGCCCGACCTGGCCGCGGTGCACCGGTGGTTCGCTGACGAGCACTGCGGCCCTTGGTGGCCACGGAGCGATCGAGTTTGGCAACAGGCTGCTCGCGATCGGGATGGAGCTGGTCGGGATTGCGCTGGTCGTGGCCGTCGTCCGGGCGCGCGGCCCACGTTCGTGGACCCGGCTCGCCCTTGTGCAGGCCATGGTCGTGCCCCTGCAGGCTGTCGTCGGCGGATTGCTCGTGCTGTCCGGGCTCAACCCATACGTGCTGATCCTGCACTTCCTTGCCAGCTTCCCGCTGATCGTGGCAGCCGCGGCGCTCGTGCAACGGGTGCACGAGGACAACGCTTCGCGCGAACCGCTCGCTCGGGCCGAGCTGCGTTGGCTGACCCGCGGACTGGTCGGCACCTCGGCGCTCGTCCTGGCCGCCGGGACCCTGGTCACCGGCACCGGCCCGCACGCCGGCGACCCGAAGGTGGCCCGGTTGCCGTTCAGTCCACGCGACGTCACCCAGCTGCACGCCGACCTCGTCTACCTGCTGATCGGGCTGACCATCGCCACCGCGGTGGCGGCCCGCGCGCTCGCCGCACCGCCGGCGGTCCGGCGCGGCGCGGCCACCCTCGTCGGCCTGATCGCCCTGCAGGCGGCACTGGGTTACTGGCAATACTTCTACGGCGTCCCGCCGGCGCTCGTCGTGCTGCATGTGCTCGGGGCGGCGCTGGTGCTCACCGTCGCGGCGCGGACCCACCTGGCGACGACCGGGTCGCCCAGCGGGCTACCGCAGCGGCGAAGCGCTCCGCCGAGCCCGGTGCATGTCGCAGGAACAGTGACGGTTCGGTGAGCTCGAGCTCCAGCACGAGCGGCGCGCCGTCCGGGCCCGGCACGACGTCGACCCTGGCGTAGAGCAGCGACTCGCCGACCACCGCCAACGCGGCCTTGGCGACCCCGATCTGCGCCAAGGACGGCTCGCGCGGCGTCACCACCGCGCTGCTGACCAGGTCGTTACGCACGCCGGCGCCGAGTTTCAGCAACGCGTCCTTCTTGGCCCCGTGGCTGACCACGCCCTCGAAGCACAGCACCGACGTCTCACCCGCGCCGTCCACCGCCGGCAGGTAGGGCTGCACCATTGCGGTGCGCCCGGCCGCGTGCAGCGACTGGACGTGCGCGCTGGCGTCCTGGCCCGCGGCGTACGCCGCAGCGTCGCGCGCACCCGCCGAGACCGTCGCTTTCACGACATACGCCATCCCAGGCGGCTCGAACACCTCGCCCGGGGTGAGGAACCGCGTTGGCACGACGGGGACCCCGGCAGCGGCGAGGTCGCGCAGATAAGACTTGTCGGTGTTCCATGCCAGCACCGTGGCCGGGTTGGCCAGGCGCGGCACCGACCGCGTCCAGGCCAGAAATTCGGCCAGCCGCCAGGTGTAGTCCCAGGTGGAGTGCACGATGACGAGGTCGTAGGCCGCCCAGTTGGCGCGGGAGTCGTCCCAGACCCGCGGCTCGGCCTTGACGCCGAACGCGGCGAGGGCGTCGATGAGCAGCGGCCCGTCCTCGTACAGCTCCGGCAGGGCGCTGCATGTCGCAAGGGCGACCCGGAGCACCTCAGACGAGCTGGTCGACGGCGACGGCGAGGAACAGCAGCGCGAGATAGCTGATTGACCAGTGGAACAGCCGCATCGGCGCGACCGACGCCAGCGAGCCGTCGCCATTTCGGACCCGCCGCTGGAGCAGGTGGGCCTCGCGCAGGAAGACCGTGCCGAGCACGACCGCTGAGCCGGTATAAAGCGGGCCCGAGCCGTCGAGGGCGAGCAGCAGGGACGTTGCTACCATCGCCCAGGAGTAGGCCACGATCCGGCTCGCGACCACAGCTGGGGTCGCCACGACCGGCAGCATCGGGACGTCGGCCCGGGCGTAGTCCTCGCGATAACGAATCGCCAGCGCCCAGAAATGCGGCGGGGTCCAGAAAAAGATGATCAGGAACAGCACGACCGCCGGCCAGGACACGCTGCCAGTCACCGCCGCCCAGCCGATCAGCACCGGCATGCAGCCAGCCGCACCGCCCCAGACGATGTTTTGGGACGTACGCCGCTTGAGCACCATCGTGTAGACGACGACGTAGAAAGCGATCGCGGCGTCGGCGAGCAGTGCCGACAGCACGTTGGTGGTGAGGGCCAGCTCGACAGTCGCGAGGACGCCGAGCACGAGCCCGAAGACAAACGCGCTGGTCGGCGCGACGGTGTGCCGGACCAGGGAGCGCCGCTGGGTCCGGCGCATGAGGCTGTCGATGTCGCGGTCCCACCAGCAGTTGAGCGCGTTGGCGCTGCCCGCCGCGAGCGTCCCGCCCGCGAGCGTCGCGAACACCAGACCCCAGCCGGGCCAACCCCGTGCCGCCAGCACCATCGTTGGAACCGTCGTGACGAGCAGCAACTCGATGATTCGGGGCTTGGTCAGGGCGATGTACGCCGAGACGGTGGCGCGGGCCCGTGCACTGCCATGCAAGGCCACGACGGGCGCTGTTGCCGCCGGGTCTACGAGCATTGTCACAAGCCAGACCATACCGGCCGGGGCCTTCGCGTCGCCTACCGAGGACCGGGTTGCCGCGGGGTTGCTGCATAGGCCGGCGAGCACCGCCGGGGATAAGGTCATCCCCGATCACCTGGGGCGCCCCGGGACCGCCGCTGAGGGGACTACCACGCGTGAACAAGCACAGCAGCGGCCCGGCCGCCCTGGAGTGGACCGAGTTGGACCAACGCGCGGTGGACGTGATCCGGACCCTGGCGATGGACAGCGTCGAAGCGGCCGGCTCGGGGCACCCGGGCACCGCGATGAGCCTCGCCCCGGCGGCCTATCTGCTGTTCCAGCGGCTGCTCCGGCACGACCCGAGCGATCCCTCGTGGCGCGGTCGCGACCGCTTCGTTTTGTCCTGCGGTCACTCGAGCATCACGCTCTACATCCAGCTGTTCTTGTCCGGCTACGGCCTGACCGTGCAAGACCTCGCGCACCTCCGGCAATGGGGGTCGCTGACACCCGGCCACCCCGAGCACGGACATACCCCCGGGGTCGAGACGACGACCGGGCCGCTCGGCCAAGGCATCGGCAACGCCGTCGGTATGGCGATGGCCGCCCGCCGGGAGCGGGGCCTGCTCGACCCCGATACCGCCCCGGGTCAAAGCCCGTTCGACCACACCGTCTGGTGCATCGCGTCCGACGGTGACCTGGAGGAGGGCGTCTCCTCCGAAGCCAGCTCACTCGCCGGCACCCAGCAGCTCGGCAATCTGGTGCTGCTTTGGGACGACAACCACATCTCGATCGAGGACGACACACAGATCGCCTTCGACGAAGACGTCTGCGCGCGTTACGAGGCCTATGGCTGGCACGTCCAACGGGTTGACTTCCTCGGCAAGGACGGTGCCTACGTCGAGGACGTCCAGGCGCTGCACGACGCGCTGCACGAGGCGCAGGCCGTCACCGACCGGCCGAGCTTTATCGCGCTGCGCACCATCATCGGTTGGCCGGCGCCGACCCTGCAGGGCTCGGGCAAGGCGCACGGCAGCGCCCTCGGCGAGCAGGAGGTCGCCGCCACCAAGACGCTGCTCGGCGCCGACCCGACGAAGACCTTCGAGGTGCCAACCGAGGTACTGGCCCACGCCCGCCAAGTAGTGGCCCGCGGCCGGGCCGCGCACGACGACTGGCAGCGCGCCTACGACGCCTGGGCGCAGGGCAACCCCGAGGGCCTGACCCTGCACACCCGGATGTCCACCCGGACCCTGCCAGGCGGTTGGACCGACGCGCTGCCGAGCTTTGCGGCCGACCCAAAGGGGATGGCTACCAGAGTCGCCTCGGGCGATGTGCTCACCGCGCTCGCCCCGGTGCTGCCCGAGCTGTGGGGCGGCTCGGCCGACCTGGCCGGCAGCAACAACACGACACCCAAGGGCGAGCCGTCGTTCATCCCGGCGAACCGGCAGACCAAGGATTGGCAAGGTGGCCCGTACGGCCGGGTCCTGCATTTCGGGATCCGCGAGCACGCGATGGGCGCGATCATGAACGGCATCGCCCTGCACGGCGGCACCCGCGTGTACGGCGGCACGTTTCTGGTCTTCAGCGACTACATGCGCGGGGCCGTCCGGCTGGCCGCGATCATGGGTCTGCCGGTCACCTACGTCTGGACCCACGACTCGATCGGGCTCGGCGAGGACGGCCCAACCCACCAGCCGGTCGAACACCTGTCGTCGCTGCGCGCGCTGCCTGGCTTGGACGTCGTCCGGCCGGCCGACGCCAACGAGACAGCGGTGGCCTGGCGGACGATCCTGGGGCATACCGACCGGCCGGCCGGGTTGTGCCTGACCCGGCAGAACGTCCCCATCCTCGACCCGGCGCTGGCTCAGGGCGCGGCCCGCGGGGCCTACGTCCTTGCTGACGCAGGTAACGGACGGCCGACGGTGGTGCTGATGGCCAGCGGCTCCGAGGTGCAGATCGCCGTCGCGGCCCGCGACCTGCTGGAGGCCGAGGGGGTGCCGACGCGGGTCGTCTCGGTGCCCTGCATGGAGTGGTTCCGGGAGCAGGACCGGGCCTACCAACGCACCGTGCTGCCGTCGGACGTCAAGGCGCGGGTGTCGATCGAGGCCGGCGTCGCGCAGTCCTGGCACGAGTGGCTCGGTGACGCCGGCGTTGCGGTGTCGCTGGAGCATTTCGGGGCGTCGGCGCCGTATGCGGTGCTGTACGAGCAGTTCGGGTTGACGGCTGAGCACGCCGTTGCCGCCGCCCACGAGTCGATGTCGAAACTCGGCATGACCCGCGGATCCACAACCGGCAACTAGCCGCGAGACCCACCAGCTTCCAAGGAGTCCGACATGAACGACACCCTCGCTGAGTTGTCCACCGCCGGCGTGGCGGTGTGGCTCGACGACCTGTCCCGCGAACGCCTGCGCTCGGGCAACCTGGCCGCGCTGATCCGCGACCGGCACGTCGTCGGGGTGACGACCAACCCGTCGATCTTCGAAAAGGCGCTGTCTCACGGCGCGGCGTACGACGGTCAGCTCCGCGACCTGGCCCTGCGCGGCACCGACGTCGGCGAGGCGGTGCGCTCGTTGACGACCTTCGACGTCCGCTGGGCCTGTGACGTGCTGCGACCGGCGTACGACCGGAGCGACACCGTCGACGGCCGGGTCAGCATCGAGGTCGACCCGCGGATCAGCGACGACACCGCCAAGACGATCGCCGAGGCCAAAGCGCTGTGGTGGCTCGTCGACCGGCCCAACCTGTTCATCAAGATCCCAGCCACCCTCGCCGGGCTGCCCGCGATCACCGCGGTGCTCGCCGAGGGGATCAGCGTCAACGTCACGCTGATCTTCGCCCTGGACCGCTACGACGCCGTGATGGATGCCTTTCTCGACGGCATGGAGCAGGCCCTCGCCAACGGCCACGATGTCGCGGCGATGGGGTCGGTCGCGTCGTTCTTCGTCAGCCGGGTCGACACCGAGATCGACAAGCGGCTCGGTGACTCCCCGCTGCGTGGCAAGGCCGGGATCGCCAACGCCCAGCTCGCCTACCAGCGCTATGAGCGGGTCTTCTCCGCGGATCGCTGGCTGGCCCTGGCTGCCGAGGGAGCCCGCCCACAGCGGCCGCTCTGGGCCTCCACCGGCGTCAAGGACCCCAGCTACGACGACACGATGTACGTCGCACAGCTGGTGGCTCCCGGCACGGTCAACACGATGCCCGAGGCCACCCTGGCGGCAGTTGCGGACCACGGCACCATCCGTGGCGACAGCATCACCCCGTTCTACGCCGGGGCGCAGCAGATCCTGGACGACGTGTCGGCAGCTGGGATCGATTACGACGAGGTGGTGGCCCTGCTCGAGGTCGAGGGTGTGCAGAAATTCGAGCAGGCCTGGACCTCGCTGATCGAATCGGTGACCGAGCAGCTTGCCAAGGCCGGCGCGGACGTCGGTGCCGACGGCTCGACCAACCCCGCGGGCGGCGGCCCCGCAGCGGCGTCGCGCTCGTGAGCGGTCCAGTCACGGTCGAGGTCGCCGGCCTGCCGAACCAGCCGGCGGTGCTCACCCAGCTGGTCGCCGACGGCGTGCCGACAAAGATCATCGCTCGGGACGCCTCACTCTGGGGCCCGGACGCCGAGCCCCTGGCCGCGGTCCGACTCGGCTGGCTCGACGCGGTGGAGCGCGCCCGGCCGTTGCTCCCACAGCTCGAGACCCTGCGCGCGGACCTCGCCGGTGAAGGCGTGATTCAGGTGGTGCTCTGCGGGATGGGTGGCTCGTCGCTGGCGCCCGAGGTCATCTGCCGCTGCGCTGGTGTCGCTCTGACAGTCCTGGACTCCACTCATCCGGATCAGGTCCGCACCGCGCTCGCCGGCGACCTGGCCGCCACCGTCGTCGTGGTGTCCAGCAAGAGCGGGGGCACGCTGGAGACCGATAGCCAGCGGCGCGCGTTCGTCCGGGCCTTCAGCGCGGCCGGGATCGACCCGGCCCGCCGGATCGTCGTGGTGACCGACCCCGGCTCGCCGTTCGCCGAGCTTGCGCAGGACGCGGGCTACCGCGCGGTCTTCTTCGCCGACCCTGACGTCGGTGGCCGCTACAGCGCGCTGACAGCGTTCGGGCTGGTCCCCAGCGCGCTGGCCGGCGCCGATGTCGCCGGCCTGCTCGACGACGCCGCGGCGCTCGCCCCGACCCTCGGCGCGGACGACGGGCCGGCTCTGCTGCTCGCCAGCGCCCTTGGCGCCGGCGGCCTCGCCGGCCGGGACAAAGTCGTGCTCGATGCCGCTGGTTCGGCGCTGCTCGGCTTCGGCGACTGGGCCGAGCAACTCATCGCCGAGTCGACCGGCAAGCACGGCAGGGGCCTGCTCCCGGTCGTCGTCGAGAGCGACGCCCCGGAGCTCGCCCGGCCCGCAGCCGACGTGCACGTCGTACGGATCGGCGGTCCGGTCCCGGCCGCCGGGACTGCCGTCATCGGTCCGCTCGGCGCTCAGTTCCTCGGCTGGGAGTACGCCGTCGCGGTGGCCGGTCGGGTCCTGGGCATCGACCCGTTCGACCAGCCCGACGTGGAGAGCGCCAAGCAGGCCGCCCGGGGCCTGCTCGGCACCCGGCCCGGGCCCGACCCGGCCGCCTTCGTCGACGGCGCCGTCGAGGTCCGCGGCACCGCCGGCCTGCTCGCCGGCGCCAGCACCCTCGAGCAAGCCGTTGCGGCGCTGCTCGCGACCCTCGACCCGAAGGGCTACCTCTCCGTGATGGCCTATCTCGACCGGCAGCGCGACGCCGCGCTCGCCGACGTCCGCGCAGCACTGTCCCGGCGTACCGGCCGGCCGGTGACCTTCGGGTGGGGACCGCGCTTTCTGCACTCGACCGGACAGTTCCACAAAGGCGGCCCGGCCATCGGCTCGTTCCTGCAGCTGACCGGCGCCGTCACCGAGGACCTCGCGATCCCGGACCGGCCGTTCACCTTCGGCGAGTTGATCACCGCGCAGGCCTCCGGTGACGCGACCGTGCTGGCCGAGCACGGCCGGCCGGTCCTGCGGCTGCACCTGAGCTCCCTCACCGGTCTCGACCAGGTCGTGACGGCGCTGTCGTGAGCAGCAACCCGCTGCGCGGCCCGCGCGACCGCCGGCTCCCGCGGGTGCCGACCCCGTGCGCGCTGGTGGTCTTCGGGGTGACCGGTGACCTGGCCCGCAAGAAGCTCATCCCGGCCGTCTACGACCTCGCCAACCGCGGCTTGCTCCCGCCTGGGTTCGTGTTGCTCGGCTTCGCCCGGCGTGACTGGGGCGACGGGGAGTTCGAACAGATCGCCAAGGCGGCCGCCCGCAAGGGGGCACGGACGGAGTTCCGCGAAGAGGTCTGGCAGCGCCTGTCGGAAGCCACCAAGTTCCTGCCCGGGTCGTTCGACGACGACGCGGCCTTCGACCAACTCGCCCAGATGCTCAAGGATCTCGACGCGAGCCACGGCACCGGCGGCAACGCCGCGTTTTACCTGTCGATCCCGCCGAACGCCTTTCCCACCGTGCTCAAGCAGATGCAGCGCACCGGCATGGCCGACAACCGCGAGACGCAGAGCTGGCGGCGGGTAGTCGTCGAGAAGCCGTTCGGTCACGACCTGCCGAGCGGCATCGCGCTCAACGAACTCGTCGATGAGGTCTTCACGGCCCAGGACGTCTTCCGGATCGACCACTATCTCGGCAAAGAGACGGTCCAAAACCTGCTGGCCCTGCGTTTTGCCAACACCCTGTTCGAGCCGATCTGGAACGCCCACCACATCGACTCGGTGCAGATCACGATGGCCGAGGACGTCGGGATCGGCACGCGTGCCGCGTTCTACGAGGAAACTGGTGCGGCCCGCGACGTGCTGCAGAACCACCTGCTGCAGCTGCTCGCCCTGACCGCGATGGACGAGCCGGTCAACTTCGACGCGGAGTCGCTGCGCACCGAGAAGCGCAAGGTCCTCGGGGCGATCTGCCTGCCCAAAGACCTCGCCCGGTACGCCGTACGCGGGCAGTACGACCAGGGTTGGCTCGCCGGCGAACGGGCCCAGGCCTACCGCGCTGAGGACGGCGTCGCCGCTGACTCACGCACCGAGACCTACGCCGCGGTCCGCCTCGACGTCGACACCAGGCGCTGGGCCGGCGTGCCGTTCTATCTGCGCACCGGCAAGCGGCTCCCCCGCCGGGTCACCGAAATCGGCATCGTGTTCCGCAAGGCGCCGCACCTGCCGTTCAGCCGGTCCGACACCGAGGAGCTCGGCGCCAACCAACTCGTCGTACGCGTGCAGCCCGACGAGGGCGTGACGCTGCGGTTCGGCTCGAAGGTGCCCGGCACGACGATGGAGGTCCGCGACGTTGCGATGGACTTCCTCTACGGGGAGGCCTTCACCGAGAACTCCCCCGAGGCCTACGAACGCCTCCTGCTCGATGTGCTGCTCGGCGACGCGTCGCTGTTTCCGCGCAACGAGGAGGTCGAGGAGAGCTGGCGGGTGATCGATCCGATCGAGGAGCTGTGGCGCAACTCCGCCGACGGGCCAGAGCGCTATCGGGCCGGTGAGTGGGGCCCGCGCGGCGCCGACGAGATGCTGGCGCGCGACGGCCGGCAGTGGCGGCGGCCGTGACCACCCTGTGGGACACGACCGGCACCGACGTCGTGAAGGCATTGGCGGCGGAGCGCCGGCAGGCCGGTTCGGTGTCGTCCGGCCTCGCGCTGACCCTGGTCGTGGTGGTCGACGAGAAGCACGTCGCCGAGGCGGAGGCGGCGTCGACCAAGGCCGCGGCGCAGCATCCCTGCCGGTTGCTGATCGTGGTCCGTCGGCGACCTGATGCGCCGGAGCCGCGGCTCGACGCCGAGGTCCTGATCGGCGGGCGCCTCGGGCCCGGTGAGGCGGTCGTGATGCGGATGTACGGCCGCCTCGCGCTGCATGCGGAGTCGGTCGTGCTGCCGCTGCTCGCACCGGACGCACCGGTCGTGACCTGGTGGTACGGCGACCCGCCGCAGTTGATCGCCCACGACCCGCTGGGGGTGATCGCCGACCGGCGGATCACCGATTCGGTGGCCGCGGCCGACCCGGCTGCGGCGCTGCACCAGCGGGCCGTCGACTACGCCCCGGGCGACACCGACCTTGCCTGGGCGCGCACCACCCTGTGGCGCAGCCTGTGTGCCTCGGCGTACGACTCCGTCGACGGTCGGCCGCAGTCCGGGTCTGTGTCGGGCGAGGCCGGCAATCCCTCCCGATCATTGCTGGCCGGGTGGCTGTCCTCGCGGCTCGGTGTCGACATTCCGGTCTCCGACAGCGCCGGGCCCGGCGTGACCGAGGTCGAGCTGGTGTTGTCCGACGCGACGATCGGCATCTCGCGCACCGACGGCCGGACGGCGGTGCTGTCCCGCAGCGAGCAGCCGGACCGGTCCATGCCGCTGCCCCGCCGCGAGCTGGGCGATCTGCTCGCGGAGGAGCTGCGGCGCTTGGATGCCGACGAGGCCTACGCCGAGGCCCTCGGTGCCGCGACCGGACTCAGCGGGCTGTCCGAGCGCTCATCGGTGCGGTCGCACGTCTGGCAGGACCCGGCCGACGTCGGGGCTCTCGACCCGGCGTTGACGACCGGATGACCGCGCCCGCGCCCGTTGTCGTCGTGTCGCGCGACCCGGGCGTGCTCGCCGCAGCTGTTGCCGCCCGGCTGGTCACCCGGCTCGTCGACGCGCAGGCCCTGCGCGGCGGGGCGTCGGTGGTCCTGACCGGTGGCAGTATCGGCATCGCCGCCCTGCGGTCGCTCGCCGAGGCGCCGGCCAGGCACGCCGTGGACTGGCGGCGGGTCGACGTGTGGTGGGGCGACGAGCGGTTCCTCGCCGCCGACGACCCGGAGCGCAACGAGCGGCAGGCCCGCGACGCGCTGCTCGACGCCCTCGACCTGGATCCGGCGCGGATCCACCCGATGGGTGCGCTCGGCGGCCCGGACGGCGATGACGCCGACGCGGCCGCAGCCCGCTACGCCGACGAGTTGCTGGCCGGGGGCGAGGCCGTCCCGTCATTCGACGTGCTGCTGCTCGGGATGGGTCCCGAAGGGCATACCGCGTCGATCTTTCCGGAGTCCCCAGCGGCGTACGACGAGCGGGTGGTGCTGGCTGTGCACGGCTGCCCCAAGCCGCCGCCGACCCGCATCTCGATGGGCTTCGCGGCGATCAACCGGGCCCGGGAGGTCTGGCTGGTGGTAACCGGGGCGGACAAGGCCTCGGCGGTGACCATGGCGCTCAGCGGCGCCGGCCGGGTGCAGATCCCGGCAGCCGGCGCGGTCGGCCGCGCCCAGACGCTCTGGCTGCTCGACGAGGGAGCCGCCTCGCAGTTGCCGCGCGACCTGCGGCGACTGTAGCGGGGTGCGATCACGGGCTAGGCCCGGGGCCGACCACGCTCCCGTCCCGGGTCGTGATTCCGCGGTCGAACCGGGCCAGCAATCACGCCACCAGGCGGCCAGCGCGTCTGGTTTATCCGCTCATCTAGGGAGACCGCTGTTGATCTTTGCGCAGCCGGCGTGCCTGGCTGCGCGCCCCGGCGTACAAAGATCACTTGGACCCGGCTCAGCGACCCGAACCGGTGCCTGGCGCCCGAATTGTGCGCTTACCTGGAGTTCCCTATCGATCTTTGCATGGCCGGTGAGCCGGGCCCCGCTCCCCGACGTACAAAGATCAACGGCGGTTGCCTAGATGATCTTTGCGCGCCGTCCACCGCCGCCGAGGCAATCAGCTGCCAGCATCCTGGCGCGAACTGTCGACCAGCCTGTCCACCCTC
>JAYUMN010000273.1:0-10354 GCA_043762595.1 Frankiales bacterium | reverse complement strand
GGCGACCGGACCCATCTCGGTGTCGGGATCGAGGGGGTCGCCGATCTTGATGGTTTGGGCTCGCGCAACGACCTTGTCCACCAGCGCGTCCGCGACGCTCTCATGCACCACGACCCGGGAGCCAGCCATGCAGGTCTGGCCGGTCGCCGCGAACACACCGGCGATGATGCCGTTGGCGGCCGCGTCGAGGTCGGCGTCGGGGAACACCACCTGCGCGGACTTGCCACCCAGCTCCAGGGTGAGCCGGGTGAGGTTGTCGGCCGCGGCGTGGGCGATGAGCTTGCCGACCTGCGTCGAGCCGGTGAAGGCCACCTTGTCGATGCCCGGGTGGCTGGACAGGGCCTTGCCGACCTCGGGTCCCCAGCCGGTCACGACGTTGACGACGCCCGCCGGGAAGCCGGCCTCGACGATCAGGTCAGCCAGAGCCAGCGTGCTGACGGGGGTGTAGTCGCTGGGTTTGACCACCGCGGTGCAGCCAGCGGCCAGCGCCGGCGCGAGCTTCCAGGTCAGCAGCAGCAGCGGGGAGTTCCACGGGGTGATGCAGGCGACGACACCGACCGGCTCGTGCCGGGTGTAGACCAGATAATTGGGCTTGTCGGTCGGGATGACCGCGCCTTGGAGCTTGTCGGCCAGCCCGCCGTAGTAGCGGTACCACTCCGGCAGGTAGGCCATCTGGCCGGACATCTCGCGTAGCAACTTGCCGTTGTCGCGGGTCTCCATCTCGGCGAGCTTCTCGGCGTCACGGGCAATCAGCTCGGCGAGGCGGAACAGCAGCTTGCCGCGCTGATTGGCGGTCAACCGCCCCCACTCGCCGGCGAGCGCCCCGCGGGCGGCCGCGACGGCGGCGTCCACATCTTCTCGACCAGCGTCCGGCACGACCGCCCAGGGCTCGCGGGTGAACGGGTCGACGGAGCTGTAGCTCCGTCCGGAGGCGGCAGGACGGTGCTCGCCGGCAATTGACAGGGGGAGCGCGATGGTGCCGGAAGCACGCAACGGGATCGTTGTCGTCATGAGAGCTCCAAGAGCGGCTGGGGGCCGGGCGGCGGTCTTCGTATGCAATCTGCGGCTGCAGTCCCACTCGTGGGGGTGCCATAGACCGATTGCATGCGATAGCGACAGCAGAGTGGCATGCGACCCCTCGGGCGCGCCAGCCCTTCCAACCGGGAAGCCGGTGGTGATGGATGTGCTGCGCGCAGCTCCTGTCCGGCGCGGTGGCGCCCGGCACCTGGCTGCGCAAGTCGACCCTCTCCTGCGAGCTCAGGGTCTCGCGGGCACCAGTGCGAGAAGCCTTGTGCACCCTTGCCGCGGAGGGGCTGATCGAGCACGTCCCCAACCGCGGTACCCGGGTGCTGTCCTGGACGGCCGTGACTGGACGTCGATCGCGTGTTCGTGGTTCGTGACGACGACAGCCGACCCGCTGTCGGCGAGAACGTAGGCGATCTCGTCGCGGTGCAGGCAGGCGTTGACCGGGACAACGACCAGGCCGGCGTGCCAGACCGCGGTCATCACCTCGAGGTAATCGGCGCGGTTACTCATCACGATCGCGACCCGGTCCCCCGGGAAGAGGCCAAAGCTGTCGCGCAACCCGGCTGCGGCTGTGCGGGCGGCGAACTCACCCCAGGTCGTGTGCACCCGCTCCCCCACGGCGAGCGCCGGTTCCTGGCGGAACCGACGACCGTTGCGCTCCACCCACGTCGCTAGGTTCATGCCCACCACTTCCGTCACAGGGTCAAGCCCCGGATGCTGCCGGTCCGGGCGCTGACCAGGCAAGCCCCGCGGCGTTACCGTCCCGACATGTCGCACCACCAGCACCTGGCCCGGCTCCCTATCACCGTCACCACGTCTGCTGCTGGCCGCCGATGAAGCTCAGCAGCGAGCAGGCACGCATTCGGCTCGCCGCGAACGTTCACGGCGTCCTCGCCACTCTCCATCCCGACCGCGGCCCCGATCCGCAGCCGGTTATTGACGCGATCAGCGACGACGGCCACGTCGGCGTGCCCATCGACCGCGTCAAGCCCAAGGCGTCCTCCCGGCTCCAGCGCGAGGACAACCTGGAGGCCGATCCGCGGGGGGCGCTGCTCATCGAAGGCTGGGACATCGACGACTGGTCGCGGCTGTGGTGGGTGCGAGCGGACCTCGAGCACGTCAACGACCCGCCGTCGCCCTTGGTCGAAGACTTGGCCAACCGCCTGGCGAGCACCGTCCCGCAGTACGCCGACAAGCCATTCCACCGGGTGCTCGTGTCCCGGATCGTCCGCGTCACCGGCTGGTCCGCGTCAGCGCCGTGCTCTTCGTGGGCGGTCGCTTCAAGCTGTCGCCGAGGCCGGCTCGAGTCGGTCAAGCGAGGCGACCTGCGCAGCATTCCGCGCGCTGAGGCCGTGGGTGACGGCCGCCCGCAGGTCGGCAAGGGTGACAACGTCGTGCCGGGCTCCCGGCGGTGCATCGTCGAGGCACCGCAGCCCTGGTGCCCGGTGCTTCGCCGCGGAGCCCGGCTCGTCTTGAGCGACCATCGGCCGATCCGGGGGCCACACCACGCAGGTCGTGCCGGTCCTAGGGCGGTCGGGCACGAAGGCGCCGCCACGCGCTGTGCGAGCCGCAGGACTTGCGTCACCGCGTGGGAGGAAAGGCACGGAAGGTCGGCCGGAACTCCTGCCACCCCTACCCTCAATCACCACGCGGCAGCCCGCCCTCACTGCCGGCAGCAGACCGCTCCCCACGTCCCGGAGCAGGTGCACCGGCTGCCCCCGCAGGCATCGCTCGACTTCCGGGTCGGCCGTGACGGCTACAGGTCGCCCGTGACGTCTATAGCCGTCACGGGCGAGCTGCCCGACAGGGCTGACACCGTGTCGACAGCAAAGGCAAGCGCCAGGGCCCGGCGCTGCTGCATCGAAACGGCGAGCCGCGATTTCGCGGCCGCGAGCGGCTTCGCAGGCACGATGGCCGTCACCGCGTCCCTCCGGTCCGCGACATCGGCGACCGACCCGAGCCGCACACCGTCCACGCTCACGGCAGCAGCACGGGCGCACCATGGCCGCGTGCCGCCTGCCAACGTTCGTGCGACACCGTTCCGTAGGTCGTCGTGCGCTGGCGGGGGGTGCGCCCGGCCATCTGGACCATCGCCTCGAGGTCCTCGACGCTCTTGCGGCTGCCGTGCTGGCTGCCGGCCATCCGGCTGATGGTCTCCTCCATCAGGGTGCCCCCGAGGTCGTCGACGCCGCCGGAAAGGACCTGGTGGCACTGCTCGGGGCCGAGCTTGACCCAGGAACATTGGATGTGGTCGATCCGGCCGTGCAGGAGCAGCCGGGACAAGGCGTGCACCGCGCGGTTGTCGCGAAGAGTCGGGCCTGGCCGGGCGACGCCGGCGAGGTAGAGCGGCGCGCTGGTGTGGACGAACGGCAGCGGCACGAACTCGGTGAAGCCGCCGGTCTCGTCCTGCAGCCGGGTGAGGAGGCGCAGGTGCGCGACCCAGTGCTGCGGCTGGTCGACATGGCCGTACATCATCGTGCTGGTGGTCGGCAGGCCCATGCGGTGAGCGGTCTGCACGACCTCGATCCACTGCGCGGTCGGCAGCTTGCCCTTGGTCAACACCCACCGGACCTCGTCGTCGAGGATCTCCGCCGCCGTGCCCGGTAGGCTGTCGACGCCGGCGGCACGGGCCTGCTGCAGGAACTCCTCGACGCTGACCTGCATCCGGGCCGCGCCGTTGACCACCTCCATGGGCGAGTAGGCGTGCAGGTGTAGGCCCGGGGCTCCGGCCTTGACCGCCCGAGCCAGGTCGAGGTAGGCGGTACCGGCCAGCTGCGGGTCGATGCCTCCCTGCATGCAGACCTCGGTCGCCCCTTCGGCCCAGGCTTCGGCCGCCCGCTCGGTAACCTCCTCCAGGGACAGGGTGAAGGCGTCGGCGTCGGTGCGGCGTTGGGCGAACGCGCAGAACCGGCAGCCGGTATAGCAGACATTGGTGAAGTTGATGTTCCGATTGACGACGTAGGTGACGTCGTCGCCGACGGTGTCGCGGCGGACGTCGTCGGCGAGCGCGCAGACTGCGTCAAGGTCGGCGCCGTCGGCCGTCATCAGCGCCAACGCCTGTAGCTCGGACAGGTTCGCGGGGTGGTCGCGGGCCACCCTCAGCGCCGCGGCGACATCGTGCGTGAGCCGGGCCCGAGGGGCCGGTACGGCGGCCGCGATCGCATCCCAGCCGCCGTAGACATCATCGAAGTCGGAGCGGCGGTCCGCGGTTCGGCCGGTGGTGTCAACGGTCGCGTGCAGGTCGGTGCGGCCCGAGCTTACGAGGGCGTCGTCGGGCTCCTGCCACGCAAGTCCGACGGGCAGCACGTCGGCGGCCAGCCCGTCGGGGGCGCGCAGCGCGGCGACGTGGCCGGCCAGGCGCGGGTCGAGCCAGGGTTCCTCGAGGTACGGCGGATGTGCGGTCAGCCGCTCGCGCAGCACGAACCCGGCGTCGGCCGTGACGCGGGCCAAGTCCTCGAGGTGGGGCCAGGGCCGCTCAGGGTTGACGTGGTCCGGAGTAAGCGGGCTGACGCCGCCCCAGTCGTCGACACCAGCAGCCAGCAATGCGGCGGTCTCGGCCAGGTCGACCAGATTCGGCGGCGACTGCACGCGCATCCGCGGGCCCATCACCAGCCGAGTAACCGCGACTGCGGCGAGGAACTCCGGCATCCCGGCGTCAGGCTCGTTGCGCATGGCGGTGTCGGGCTTGGCCCGAAAGTTCTGGACGATCACCTCCTGCACGTGGCCGTGCCGGGCGTGGCTCGCGCGGATCGCGAAGACCGTCTCGGCGCGATCCCGCAGACTCTCCCCGATCCCTACCAACATCCCGGTCGTGAACGGCACACTCAGCCGACCGGCGTCCTCGAGGGTCCGCAGCCGCACTGCCGGGACCTTGTCCGGGCTGCCCCGATGGGCCGGGATGTCGGCGGTCGTCTCGAGCATCAGCCCCATCGACGGCGCCACCGGCTTAAGCCGCTGCAGTTCGCTCCAGCTCATCACGCCCGGGTTGAGGTGGGGCAGCAGCCCGGTCTGTTCGAGCACCGCCACCGCGCACGCTCGGACGTAGGCCAGGGTGCTGCCGTAGCCGGCCTCGTCGAGCCATGCCCGCGCCGCCGGCCAACGCTGTTCGGGCCGGTCCCCGAGGGTGAACAGCGCCTCCTTGCACCCCAGTGCCGCACCCTGCCGGGCGATGTGCAACACCTCGTCCAGGCTCAAGAAGGGCGCGGGTAGCCGGTTGGGCGTGGTCGCGAAGGCGCAGTAGTGGCAGCGGTCGCGGCACAACCGGGTCAGCGGGACGAAGACCTTACGGCTGTATGTCACGACTCCTGGGCGACCGGCGTGCTCCAGGCCCGCGTCGCGAACCCGCGCAGCGTGCGCCATCAGCTCGGACAGGGCCTGGCCACGGGCCGCGAGCAAAACCGTTGCCTCGTCGAGGTCCAAGGGCTTGCCGTCACGGACCCGCGCCAGCGACCGCCTCATGTCATGGGCGATGTCCGGCATCCGGCCATACTTCCTCTCTCAAGGACGACCCTGCGCGTCGCTCATGATGACCAGCCGTGGCGCATCGGCGGCAGAAGAAGGGACGCCGTGCTTCTTTCCTGCAGCCGCCGACATTGACCCGCGCCGACTCATGCGCGTCCGTGGGGCGCCTACAGGCGGCTGGGGGCATGACACCCGTGGAGTGTAAGGCTGATCAAATCGCGTGGGCGAAGTCATCCCGATCGTGCTGTTCATCTCGGCGCGTTGTTCAACACCGGACCGAGGGCTGATGACCTACCGGGATTCGTCCTCATGTGCATCGCCGTGGGTCGCTTGGAGGCTCCTGAAAGTTCAAAAGAGGATGGCCGATGGGAATCGAAGGGGCTGTCTTGAAGGTCGACTGCGCTCCGCTACGCCCCATACGCCCATGCCCGAGCCACCGACCGCTGGGGTCGCATTGGCGTCATCGTCGGCGGCTCGCGCATGTTGGCACTACTCACAGCCAGGTCACGCCACCCTGCGGACGAGCATCACGCAGTAGTGCCAGACCCATTCCTGGAAGCCGGATCCGGACAGCTGCTAGTAGTCACCCCCGAAAAGGATCCCAGGTGCGAAATGCTTGCGCTTGTAGCGGGGGCAGGATTTGAACCTGCGACCTCTGGGTTATGAGCCCAGCGAGCTACCGAGCTGCTCCACCCCGCGTCGGTGTGCCCTCACCATACGTGACTGCCGCGCCGGCATGCAAACCTACCGGGACGCGGTCGGTGACGGCGTCGCGCCGGCCCCGGCCGAGACATCCGTGGCCCGCTTCAGGGCAGCGGCAAGCTGATCCTGCGCCTTGCCGTAGGCCGGGAAATCACCGCGGGTGAGTGCGGCCCGACCAGCGTCGTACGCCGTCTGCGCGTCGGCGAGGGCGGCCTTGAGCGTCGCAGCGCCAGGCGCCGGCGGGGCGACCGTCCCGGTGGTCGGCGGCGTGCCCGTCCCCTTCACGGGGGGAGCGACGGTGGTGGCACCGCCGAACAACTTCTCGAGCGTCCCGGACAAGGTCGGCGTGAAGGCGATCTTGTCGCCGTAGGACGCGATGACGAACCGCAGGGTGGGGTAGCTGTCGGTCTTGGTGCCCTCCACGTAGACCGGTTCGAGGTAGAGCAGGCCGCCGCCGACCGGCAGGGTCAGCAGGTTGCCGAGCACCACTTTGGACCCGCGCTGGTCGAGCAGCGACAGCGTCGTACTGATCTCAGCGGTGGTCGAGAAGTTGTTGGCCACCTGCTCCGGACCGGGCACGGCGGTGCTGTTGGGCAGCTCGAGCAGTCGGATTTTGCCGTAGTCGGTGGGGTCGCTCGACACCGATGCGAACGCCGTCAGGTTCTGACCGCGTCGGGCGACGAAGCTCGTCGTCAGCGCGAACCGTGGCTCGGTCGTGCCTGGCGGCTCGAGCTGGACGTAATACGGCGGTTGGTCGGGGCCATTGCCGCCGGTGGTGAACAACTGGGTGGTCCCGCCGCTGTCAGCCGTCGCGCCCACGGTCGGGTCGGAGGGCACCTGCCAGTAGTCGTCGCCCTGGAAGAACGCCTTCGGATCTGTGATGTGGTATTTCGAAAGCAGGTCACGTTGGACCTTGAACAGGTCCTCGGGATAGCGCAAGTGTGCCGCGAGGGCCGGCGTGACAGCGCTCTTGGGCTGCAGCAGCTTGCCGCCGAAGGCCTTGTTCCACGTCTTCAGCACCGGGTCGGTCTCGTCCCAGGTGTAAAGGGTCACCTTGCCGGTGAACGCGTCGACAGTCGCCTTGACCGAGTTGCGGATGTAGTTGACCTGCTCGTCGGGGAGCGACCCACCCTGGCTGCGGCTATCGCTGGTCGCCGCGCCCAGCGTCGTTCGCTGGCTGTAGGGATAGCCGGCCGAGGTCGTGTAGCCGTCCACGATCCACAGGATCCGGCCGCCGACAACCGCGGCATATGGGTCGCCGTCGAGCTTGAGGAACGGCGCCACCTTCTGCACCCGCTCCTTGGGCGAACGGATATACATCAGCCGCGAACCCCCCGTCAACGCGCCTGACAGCAGAAAGTTTTTTTCCTTGAACTTCAAGGCGTAGAGCAACTTTCGAAAACCACTGTTGAGCTTGATACCGCCGGAGCCGGCGTAGCTGTACGTCGCCTCCTTGCCGCCCTGCACCGGGCCGTCGGTCTCAGCCTGGCCGGTGTGCACGATGGAGTAGTCGGTGGTGCCCTCGCCGTAATAGATGCGCGACTCGGCAATCTCCAGCGGCCCGGTCGGCGGCAAGTTGCCGACGGTGAAGATCGGCCGACCCTGGTCGTCCACGGTGTTGGCCGGCGCTGCGACGATGCCGTTGCCGTGCGTGTAAACCAGGTGCTCGTTAATCCAGTTCTGCTGGTCGCCGGACAGGCCATCCTTGTTGAGCTCGCGGACACCCACCACGACGTCCTGGATGCCCTTGCCCAGGTCGTAGCGATCGATGCCCAGCGAGCTGTTGAACCCGTAGTAGGAACGCAGCCGCTGCAGCTGGGTGAAGGTGCGCGACAGCACGTTGGGGTCGAGCAGTCGCGCCTTGGGGATCGTGCCGGTGTCGGCCTGCAGCGCGGCGTTGCTGGCCACCTGCTTGCCGCCGTACTGCGTGGAGACGTAATCAGCGATCGAGTAGGCGCGCCGGGTCGCCTCGATGTTGCGAGCGATGTAGATCCGCTCCCGCTGACTCTCGTTGGGCTTGACCCGGGCCTGCTGCACGAAGGCGGGGTAGAGCCCGCCGATCACGATGGCGCTGACCACCAGCAGCGCCAGCGCGCCGGCCGGCAGCAGGATGTTGCGCACGACGATGTTGGCGAAGAACAGCATCGCGCAGATCACCGCGATCGCGACGAGGATTCCCTTGGCCGGAAGCACCGCATTGACGTCGGTGTAGGACGCTCCCTGCACGCGGCCGCGCAGCGAGAAGGCCAAGCCGTAGCGGTCGAGGTAGTAGGCGAACGCCTTGAGGAGCACGACGATGCCGATGAGCACCGACAGGTGGGCGCGCGCCGCCGGGCTGACCTTCTCCCCCGTGGTCTGCAGTCGCACGCCGCCGAACAGGTAATGGGTGGCGGCGGCGGCGAGTAGCGACAAGATGACCGCAGTGAGCACGAAGCCGAGCACGAAGCGCTGGAATGGGTAGGTGAAAGCGAAGTAGCTCACGTCGCGGTGGAACTGCGGGTCGACCTGCCCGAAGGGCGTCGCGTTGCGCCACAGCAGCCAGGTCTGCCAGCGGGCCGCGGCCGACAACCCGGCGAAGATGCCGAAAACGGCACTGACGATCAGCAGGACCGGAATGAGGAAGGGCTCGACGGCGACCCGGTAACGCTCAAGGTTCTGCTGCTCGAGCGACATCGGCCGAAACGGCGGGCGCACCCGGTAGGCGATCGCGACATTGGCGCCGATCGCCGTGGCCATCAAAATCCCGAAGGCCACGAACAGCAGCAGCTTGGTCCGCAGCACCGTCGAGAAGATCTCGGGGAAGCCGGTCTCGCGGAACCACAGCAGGTCGGTGTAGAGCGAGACGAAGACGCCGCCGAGCACGAGCAGCAGCACGATGACCACCGCGACCGGGGCAAGCAGCCGCGGCCGACCGTCGACGGTCGTTCGACCGGGTCCGACAGCCACGCGTTTCTCACTTTCGTCGGTCCAGTGGTGCTCTTGTCGAACTCAACCACAGCGGCGGCGGTTCCCTCATGCGCGAGGATGTGGGTATGAGCACGCTGCTGTCGGTCGTCGGTGAAGTCGAGGGTCACCTGGCCGAGGCCGGATGGGATCAGCCGCCCCAGCTGTTTGCGCTCGTCGACACCGAGGAACTGCTGCGGGCCGAGCCCCAGCTGGCCGCCACGATGGGTCTGGTCGTTGCCCGGCCAGGGAGCTTGACCCCGATCGCGCAGGAGCCGCTCGGCGACGGCCCGCTCGATATCGAACTGGCTGGGGTCCTGTTCGGTCCGGAGGTGCTCGGTGTCGTGCTCGCGCACGAGGTCCTCGTCCTTCCGCCGTCCGCCGAGGCGGCGCTCGACACCGACGATCCGGCGGCGGTCGCGGCCGCGCACCCCGAGCGGCGCGAGGTGAGGATGGCCGTCGGCGTCCTACGCGACGGCAGCCGGGAGTGCGTGCTGCGCCTGCGCGGATCGGGCGACGAGCCGGACGAGCGAGTCGGTGGGAGCGATCTCGTGCCTGGCCTCGCCGAGGCCTTGCTGGCAACCTTGGACTGAAGTCCAGCAGCTCAGCAGGAGGCCGGAATGCCGCCATCTCGGAGCGTCTTGAGCCCGGCCAGCGCCTCTTTGAGGCTGCCCACCTTGACCAGCGTGATGCCCTTGACGTTGGGGTCGCCCTTCAGTGCTGCACAGTTGTCGGCCGGGACGAGGAAGACCGACGCGCCCGCGCCTTTGGCGGCGATCAGCTTCTCAGTCACGCCGCCGATGGCGCCAACCTTGCCGTCGTTGCCAATTTCCCCGGTGCCAGCGACTGTCCGGCCGCCGGTGATGGATTCCTTGCCGAGCTTTTCGAGGATCCCGAGCGCGAACATCAGGCCGGCGCTCGGGCCACCGACGTCGCGCAGGCTGATGGTCACCGTGACCGGGAAATCCGACCGCTCCTGTGGCGCGATGCCGATCACCGGCCGGATCGGCGCATCTGTGGACCGGCCCGTCGTGATTCGCACCGTGCCGGGGCGGCCGGCCCGGGTGTAGCCGACCGTGACCGGCTGTCCCGGCGAACGCCGTCCGATCGCTGCCCGCAGGTCCGCCGCGGTCATGACCGGCGTGCCGTCGACCGAGCGGAGGACGTCGCCAGCCTGCAGTTTGCCGGCGGCGGGGGCGCCCGCCTGCACCGAGGCGACCAG
>JAYUMN010000272.1:0-2845 GCA_043762595.1 Frankiales bacterium | reverse complement strand
ACCCCGAGCGGGTCACCAGGGTGACCACCGCAGGCGGCGTGCGGCGTCTGCGTAGGCCCACCCGGTCACCGTACGCCGAGGCCGGCCGCGACGCGGCTCGACAACCTCCTCGTTTCAGTGCGCATTGTCGGGAACCGACCGGGCCCCAACTCACCGAGACACCTCAGCAGCAGCCGAGCAGCGAATCCGCCTATGCGCGTTCAGCACCAAGGCCGTTTCCGGCAACAAAGCGACTGGACAACGAGCCGGCACTCGCCCGGCGGTTCATGATGTGACGTGACCGCCATCTCCCCCGTCGACCGAGCGTCCCGAAACACGGTGTTGCGAGTTTCGGATCTGACGGTCATCAGCGACGTCATCGAAGACAACGATTTCGAGACTTGCCGGACCCTCGGACCAGCCTCACTGGTGGCCGGAGGCGCCGGCTACGAAGGTAGTCACCCCCGGACGTCAGGATCCAGAACCACGACGCTGGCCGTGCAGTTCAGAGCCGGCTCGTCGGGGTCGGACACCTCGACGGCGTCGCCGAGGGCGAACACCGCGTCGGACCGTCGAAGAAAGCCGCGGACAGTCCCCGAAAGACCCCCGGGATCGCGGCCGGCGGGGCCTCGTCAACGCCGCCTTCGACGCTTGCTTGACCCATTTGGATTCGATCTCGGCGCCTCAAAACCGACGATGAACGCGTCAGCGTCGGTGGTCTTGGTTCGCTACCGATCACCACGTTGTCGTGACACTCGGCGCCGCGGGGCGGTGCCCGAAGCATCGCCACGGCAGTGACGCGGCCGGTCCACTGCCCTTAGCTGGTTGCCGCGCCGGCTTCGCGGAGCCGGCCCTTGCTGACCTTGCCGGTGGCCGAATGAGGCAATCCGGTGACGAACTCGACGGTGGTCGGGCACTTGAAGCGGGCGAGTGAGCGGGCACAGAAGGCGATCACGTCGTCGGCGGTCAGCTGGCCGCCCCCGCGCAGGACGACGAGTGCCTTCACCGACTCGCCGGTGTAGGGATGCGCGATCCCCAGCACGGCAGCCTCATCGATGTCGGGGTGCCGGGCGAGCACCTCCTCGATCTCGCGTGGGTAGACATTGAAGCCGCTGACGAGGATCAACTCCCGACGCCGGTCGACCAGGGACAGGTCACCGTCGCCGTCGAGCAGCGCGACGTCGCCGGTGGCGAACCAGCCGTCTGCATCAGGTCCTTCGCTCCCGTCGGGCCAATAGCCGGAGAACAGATTGGCGCCGCGGACGACAAGCTCGCCGGGATCACCGTCCTCGGTCGGCCGACCAGCCTCGTCGATCAGGCGCAGCTCGACGCCAGGGATCGGCCGGCCGATCGAACCAGGCTTGGCGACCTCACTCATCAGCGTGGTGGTGAGCACCGGCGCCGTCTCGGTCAGCCCGTAACCCTCGAAGATGTGCTGGCCGGTCAGCTCGAGCAGCCGGTGCAGGACGGCCGGCGGCAGCGAGGCGGCACCGGACAACGCCAGCCGCACTGAGGCGAAGGCGTCGCCGACGTCGGGCAGCATCGACCACGCGACGTACATCGGCGGGGCGCCGACCAGGTTGGTGACGCCGTGCCGACTGATCTGCTCAAGCGTCTCGGCAGGATCGAACCGCTCGACCAGCACGCCGGTGGCGCCATGCCAGGCGACCGCACCAAGGGCCGCGTTGAGGCCGTAGACGTGGAACAGCGGGAGGACGAGCAGGACGACATCGTCAGCTGCCATCACCGGCGGTGCTATCTGCGAGCACTGCTCCAGGTTGGCCAGCAGGGCCCGGTGCGTGAGCATTGCCCCTCGCGGTCGTCCACTCGTGCCGGAGGTGTAGAGCACGACAGCGAGATCCTCACCGCCGCCGATGTCGTCGAAGGACGCGCCGTCCACAGTGAGGTCGTCAAGGGTGATGGCGCCCACCAACGCGGTGGCGGCGCCGACGACCACGAGGTGCGCCGGCGGCTGCTCGAGCGCCGCGGCGACCGCTGCGCCGTCGCCTGTCGTGATGAGGACTTGGGCGCCGCTGTCGCCGAGCAGGGAGGAAACCTCGTCGCCGGTGTAGCCGACGTTGAGGGGGACAGCGACCAGGCCCGCGCGCAGCACCCCGAAGTAGCAGGCCGGGAAGTCCAGGGTGTTGCCGAGTTGTACGCCGACCCGGTCGCCGCGGGCCAGCCCCAGGCTGGTGAGCCCCGCCGCGACGGCGGACACCCGCGCGTCGAGCTGGCACCAGGTCGTCGTCGAGTCCCCGAAGACGAGGGCGGCCTTGCCGGGCGTCGCCTGCGCGGCCCGGCGCACGAGGGTGGCCAGGTTGACGGTGGTGTCGGTGCTCACGACCTCAGCCCTCCGGTCAACGGGCCCGGGACAGCTGGCGCCCGACCGCGCGGGAGTGTCGCACAGTTGCAGGCATCGCACCGGTCACCCGGGCGGGCCCGGTGACGGCTGCACTTCGGTGGTCGGCACGCCGCGTGCCCGGTCGGCCTGCAGCTGCCGCAGGATCTCCTGGCTCCTGGCGAAGATCTTGGCCGGCAGGGTCCCGCCGAAGACCTGCGGCACGCCATGGACGTCCCTCATGCCCCCGCAGGAGCCACCGACGACATGCGACCCGGTCGCCGGGCTGCGGCACACGGTGTCCTCGTAACCCATCCAGGTCGAGATGCACACATGCTGGCTGGGGATGCAGCCAACCCACCAGGCGTCGACGCTGTCGTCGGTCGTCCCGGTCTTGCCGAAGAAGACGAACGGCTGGGGGTCAGCCTGGTAGGTGCCGTCGGTGACCACGTCGGTCATGGCGTCCACGACCTGTCCGGCGATCGAGCCGGACATGACCCGGTCACCCTTGGGCGCCGCCGCCCGGTC
>JAYUMN010000271.1:0-2926 GCA_043762595.1 Frankiales bacterium | reverse complement strand
CTACAGACGCAAGCCGGTGGCCTCGGCATTCCCGATCTACGATCCGTGGGTGATCGAGGTGCTGTCGCAGGGCTCCGAGCGACGAAGGCCCGATCGGTGGCCCGGCCGCCGGCTCCCCCTCCTCGCCGGCGTGGCGCTTGTTGCCGCGCTGCTGATCGCCCAGGCAGCCGGGCAGGGGGCGGCCACCGGGCGGGCGCGACTGGGCACGATCGTGCAGCTGGCGGGCGGCAACGCCGGACGTGCCGAGGTGGCCGGTGACCTCGTCGTCCGGATCGATGTGCTCGGGGCGCGACCGGGCACCAGGATCGATTCGGCCGAGCTGCAGGTTGCCGGGGTACGGGTCGACCGAGTCCTGACCCCGCTGTTCGACGCGGGCGGCCTGAGCACGGTGCGGATGGTGATCGCCGTCGACTGCCCGGCGGCGCTTGCCGGGCTCGCGCGCGGCGTCCTGGCGCTGCGACTCGTCCCCCCGGGCGGGCTCGCTGGCTCTGTCCACCTGCCCATCGCGCCGGGCGGACGGCGGACCATCGTGGTCCAGGCCGTCCAGACGCGGTGTGGCGTCGACCCCACCTAAGGGCTGCCTCAAGGCCCGATGAGCACGCCGAGTTGCTCGCGCAGCCGGGCCGCATCCGTCGTCGGCGCCTCGCAGACGAACTGCCGACAGACGTACGCCGCGCCGGTGACCCGGCCTTGGGCCAGCGGGCCGTTGCTAGCGATGACGGCGCCGGGCGAGGTGCCCAGGCGGGCCAGCACCAGCAGGTCGGGCCGGTCGAGCACGACGACCTCGGCCGGCCCGGCGACGAGCGCCTCGCCGACCGCGCAGGCCCAGCCAGCGAAGCGGGCGTAGCGCCCGAACAGCGGGGCGAGGGTCGCCAGACACTGCTCGGCGGCAATGCGATGCCGGTCCGAGCCGGTCAACGCGGCGTAGGACAGCAGCGCGCCGGCCGCCGCAGCCGCCCCCGACGGGGTCGCGTTGTCGGTGGGATCCTGGGGACGGCGCACGAGTTGCTCGGCGTCGTCGGCGGTGTCGAAGAACCCACCGTGGCCGTCGGCAAACCGGGTGAGCACGACCTCGAGCAGCGCGTGCGCCCCGCGCAGCTGATCAAGATCACCGGTGGCCTGGTAGAGCGTCAGCAGGCCCTCGGCCACGTCCGCGTAGTCCTCGAGCACGCCCGCGGGGGCGCCGACCACGCCGTCGCGCGACACCCGGCGCAGCCGCCCATCGACCCAGTGCAATGAGCGGACCAGCTCGGCGCACACCGATGCCGCCTGGACGTAGTCCGGCCGCCCCAGCAGCACGCCAGCCTCGGCCAGTGCTGCCACAGCTAGCCCATTCCAGGCGGCGACCACCTTGTCGTCGCGGCCCGGTTGCGGCCGCGAGTCGCGGGCCTCGAGCAGCCGCGCGCAGACGCTTGCGTAGCGGCTCTCGTCGGACGGCTCGGCCAGCCGCTGCAGCACCGAGCTCCCGTGCTCGAACGTCCCCTTCGCCGTCACGTCGAACTGCTCCGCGGCCCACGACCCGTCGTCGTCACCGAGCACCTCGACCAGCTCGCGGGGGGTCCAGGCGTAGGTCAGTCCCTCGACCCCGTCGGCGTCCGCGTCGAGCGCGCTGGCGAACCCGCCCTGCGGTGTGCGCAGGTCCCGCAGCAGGAAGTCGGCCGTCTCGATCGCCACCCGCCGAGCGAACGGTGACCCACTCGCCCGCCACCAGTGGAGGTAACCCCGCAGCAGCAGAGCGTTGTCGTACAGCATCTTCTCGAAGTGCGGCACCACCCACTGGCCGTCGACGGCGTACCTCGCGAAGCCGCCGCCGAGCTGGTCGTACATCCCGCCGCGAGCCATCGCCTGGCCGGTGTGGTCGACCTTCTCCAGCCCCTCGCCGGTCCGGGCGTGCCGGCGCAGCAGGAACTCCAGCACCATCGACGGCGGGAACTTCGGCGCCGATCCGAAGCCTCCGTGCACCCCGTCGTAGGACGCGGCAAGGTTCTTGGCGGCCGCGTCGAGCAGCTCCGCGGTGACCTCGCCACGCTCGCCACTCGCCGGCCTGGTCAGCCGGGCAACGACGTCCGCACCGGCCACCTCGACCTCCCCGCGCCGGGTCTGCCAGGTCTGCGCCACCGACGCCAGCACCTCACCGAAGCTCGGCATCCCGTGCTTGCGCTCCTTTGGCCAGTAGGTGCCGCAGAAGAACGGCTCGCCCTTTGCGGTGAGGAACGACGTCATCGGCCAACCACCGTGGCCGGTCATCGCCTGCACCGCCTCCATGTAGACGGCGTCGACGTCCGGCCGCTCCTCGCGGTCGACCTTGACGTTGACGAAGTGCTCGTTCATGTACGCCGCGGTGACCTCGTCCTCGAACGACTCATGCGCCATCACATGGCACCAGTGACAGGCGGCGTAGCCGATGGACAGCAGAACTGGTGTGTCTCGACGCCTCGCCTCCGCGAAAGCGGCCTCCCCCCACGGCCACCAGTCGACCGGATTCTCTTTGTGCTGCTGCAGATATGGGCTGGTCTCGGCGGCGAGTCGGTTCGTCATCCTTGGCACTCGTTTCCAGTGATGTCATGTGTCTAATGACAGGCCCTAGACACATGAGTTAGACATACGAGATGGAGTACGCATCGTGCCACGAGGTGTCGGATGAGGCCGCGAAGACCGCGCCGCGCCGTAGCTCCTGGCGCGCGGCCGCCTGCCCTGACCCCCGGAGGACGCCACGGGGAAGGCCTCGAACAGACGACGCGGCGCCGGGTCCCGGTGGCGGGCGAGGTCCTTCGGGTGGCGCGCACGGCGCCGTGGCGTGGCACCTGAACGGCGCTCGAGCCCGACGGCCGGGTCAATGACCTGGCCAGCACACCCTGTTCTGACCGGCCGGCCTCGGCTGCTCGGCGCCGGCCAACGGCCGTGGCGGGCGACGCTGTACGCCCCG
>JAYUMN010000270.1:0-1644 GCA_043762595.1 Frankiales bacterium | reverse complement strand
TCGAGCGGATCTTCAGCCGGCAGGAGTTTCGGCGGGCCTTCCCGGGCGAGATCGCCGAGCTGTCCTTCCCGGCGCGCACCCTGGACAGCTACGCCCAGGAGCTGCTCCGCTCCATCGACGTCACCGGTGTCACCGAGGCTCGGCTCAAGGTGGTCGTGGACACGGCCGGCGGTTCCGCGGCGCTCGTCCTGCCGGCTCTGCTAGGCCGGCTCGGCGTCGAGGTGCTGACTGTCAATAACCGGCTGGACGAGGCCTCGCCGACGGAGAGCCTGTCGGTCCACCTGCGCGACCTGGATCGCCTCGGCAAGCTCGTCTCGAGCGCCCGGGCGGCGTTCGGGGTCCGGTTCGACCACGTGGGGGAGCGGCTGTCGCTCGTGGACGAGAGGGGCGAGCTGATCGAGGACGACCGCGCCCTGCTGGTGATGCTGGACCTCGTTGCCGCCGAACGAGGTCGCGGGTCACGGCTGGCCGTGCCGGTGACCACGACGAGGGTGGCCGAGCGGGTCACCCGCTTCCACGGCGCCGAGGTCGCCTGGACGACGACGTCGCCGGATGACCTGTCGCGGGTGGCCACCGAGCCCGGTGTCGTCTTCGCTGGGGACGGCCGGGGTGGCTTCGTCATGCCGGAGTTCTCACCGGCGGTCGACGGGCTGGCCGCGTTCGTCCGGCTGGTCGGCCTGGTGGCCCGCACCAGGCTGACCCTGTCCGAGATCGACGAGCGCATCCCGCAGGCCCATGTCGTACGTCGATCTGTGCCGACCCCGTGGGCGGTCAAGGGAACCGTCATGCGCACGGTGGTCGAAGCGGCCGGTGAGCGACGCGTCGACCTGACCGACGGTGTCCGGGTGGTCGAGCCGGATGGCCGCTGGGTGCTTGTCCTGCCCGACCCGGCGCAGGCCGTCACCGACCTGTGGGCCGAAGGCCCCGACGCGGCAGGCGCCTCGGACCTGCTGACGGTCTGGGCCGACCTGGTGGCGGCCGTCGGCCGGTGATGCCGACTCCTTCCGGTGACCGGGTGGGGCAGGATGGCGCTGTGCTCCCGACCTCGTCCCCGACCGGCCGGGTCGACGGGTCGATGTCGCTGCTCGTCGACACGATGACCGGCTCGCTGGACCCTTCATACGCCGCGGTTGCGGCTCGGCAGGGGGGATCTCGCCGGGCCAGCCGCACGGTCGTGATGGGGCTGGTGCTGTTGCTGCTCGGGGTCGTGACCGGCACAGCCGTGGCGCAGGTCAGGTCGCGCGGCGGGGCTATCTCCGACGCCAGGCATCGCCTCGCCGCGGAGGTCCGTCGACAGACCGGTGCCTCAGACCAGCTCGTCCGCCAGGTCGGCGCCTTGCGCGAGCAGGTGGCCCGCCAACGCGACCAGGCGCTCGGCGACGGAGCGCTCGGTCGCGCGGCCGCGGCGGAGCTCGCCACGGTGGAGCTGCTCAGCGGCGCCAGCCCGGCGCGGGGGCCCGGTGTCGTCGTTACCCTCGACGACGCCAGGACGGCGGATGCGATGGGCGGCGCAGCGACCGGCGACACCACGACGACGGTGCCGCGCGGCGGGCAGACCGGCGACGGCCGGGTGCTCGACCGCGACCTGCAGGACGTGGCCAACGCGCTGTGGTCGGCCGGGACGGAGGCGATGAGCATCAACGG
>JAYUMN010000269.1:0-2449 GCA_043762595.1 Frankiales bacterium | reverse complement strand
GCCGCCTGTGCGGTGATCGACCGGGGCATCGCGCGACCGCTCGACCTCGGCGAGGTCCAGTCCGCGATCGGCCGGCGGGCATTCGTCGGGATCGCCTCGATCGGCTTCGACAGCGACGTCCAGGAACGGGCCTTGGCCATCCGCCTGCCGGTCGGCCGGCTTGTCTACCTGGCCGCGACACTCGCCAGCATCGCGACCTGGCGGCCGGCAACCTTTTCCTGCACCATCGACGGCGCGCCGCTCCTGGTCCACGGCTGGTCGGTCGCCGTCGCGAACACCGGCATGTACGGCGGGGGCATGCGACTCGCGCCGAACGCCTCCGCCTCCGACGGCCGGCTCGACGTCGTGACGACGGCTGCCACGAGCCGGCGGAGCTTTCTCGCCACCCTCCCCAAGGTCTTCAGCGGCACCCACGTCCACCAGCCGACGGTCGGGCTGGTCCAAGCCTCGATCGTCGGGCTCGACGCCGACCGACCGTTCCGCGTCTTCGCCGACGGAGACCCGGTCGGCACGCTGCCGTGCATGATCACCGTTCGCGCCGCCGCCCTGCAAGTCCTGCTGCCCGCTTGATGACAACGATCGCAGTTGGGACTCAAGTTCTGCCCCCGGAGTGTCGAAGACTGCGGGAAGCACCGTGAGAGGACAGTGATGACATGACCTTCAGCCTGATTGTCCTGCTGTGGCTCGTGCTCAGCCCGCTGGTCGCGCTGCTCGCGGGCGCGGTTTGCGCGGGCGGGCACGCCGAGGACGTCCACCTGGGCTACAGCGACTGCGGTCGACCGATCATCGGCTGCTCGTCGAGGCGCCGCCAGCGGGCCCTTCGGGCCAGCTCGATCCCGCTCTGCACCAGCGTGAGGAGCCACAGGAGTAACCCGAGGGTGGCCACTGCAACCAGCCAAATCATCAGCAGCAAGCGCATCCCCGCATTGTGCTGACTTAGCCAGGCTGCGCCATTGGCATTCGGGTGAAGGTTGGCTGACCGCTTGGCGTCACCTACGGGGCCGCAAGGATCGCCACCAGCTCGACGTGCTCGGTCATCGGGAACAGGTCGAAGGCCCGCAGCGAGCGCAGCACATAGCCGCCCTTGAGCAATACCCGTAAGTCGCGGGCGAACGACGCCGGATCGCAGGCCACATAGGCGATGCGGCGGGGGCGGAGCGCGACCAGCGCCGCCGACAGCGCCAGGCCGGCACCGGCGCGCGGCGGGTCGAGCACGACCAGCCCTGGGCGCCCGACCCGGGTGGCGACGAGCTTGGCGTCGACGGCGGCGGTCCTTACCTTTACCCAGGCCAGGTCGGCGGTGTTGCGCAGGGCGTCGGCGCAGGCCCGCTGCTCGCCCTCGACAGCGAGGACCGAGCCGGTCGGCCCGACCGCATCGCCGAGCAGGGCAGCAAACAGCCCTACCCCGGCGTAGAGGTCGACGACCCGGTCGCCGGAGGCGGGGGCCAGACCGTCGAGCACCGCCCGCGCCAGCGTGGTTGCGGCGCCCGGGTGGACCTGCCAGAACGCCCCGGCCGCGACCTCGAACGACCGGCTCAGGACCGACACCCGTACCCCGTGCGGGGTCCGCACCGGCCGGCCGTTGAGCACGAGGCCGGCCTCGACCGGGGGCAGCGGGTCGGGGCGGCCACGCACCGACAGCACGGTCTGCCCGGTCAACGAGAACGCCTCGACCGCGGACACTCCCGGCCACCTCGCGGCGAGTGGAAGCTGGGCGCCGTCGGTCGCGATGAGGCAGCGGTCGACGAGCTCGAGTTCGCGGGATCGGTGCCGGTGCAGCCCGACCCGCCCGGCGCCGTCGACCGCCCACTGCACCCGGGTACGCCAGCCGAGACCGTCCGGTGCACCGGGCACCTGCTCCACCGTCACGTCATACGACGTCCCGGCGAGCCGGTGCAGTTGCTCGGCGATCAAGGCGGCCTTCAGCGCGCGTTGCTCGGGCACCGCGACGTGCTGATAGTCGCAGCCGCCGCAACGACCCGGTCCGGCAAATGGGCACGGTGGCCGCACTCGGTGCGGTGAGGCGCGGAGCACCTCAACGGCGTCGGCGCGCAGGAACGACGTGGTGGTTGCGGTGACGACCGCTCGGACCCGTTCCCCCGGCAGGGTATGCCGGACGAAGACCACCCGGCCGTCGTCGGCGCGGGCGACACAGGCACCACCAGCCGCCGGCGCGCCGATCTCGAGCTCGAGCAGGTCCAAGGTCACACGCCGCTGCGGGTGGCGACCGGGTCCACGGCCTTGCGGCTGTCACCTGGCGACGGGCGGTCGTCCTCGTCCCTACACCGGTCCGGGGACTGCAGCGGATCGGCGACCGGCGTCACCATGACACCGGGCTGGAACAGCAGCCGCCCCTTGAGCCGGAGGGCAGGCTGGTTGTGCGGCCGGGCCGCCTCGTCGTCGCCACCACCGCTGGGGCAGGCATGGAGGTTCTGCCGGTACGACGCGA
>JAYUMN010000268.1:0-8682 GCA_043762595.1 Frankiales bacterium | reverse complement strand
GCAGTCACACCGCGGTGAGCGGGCTGGCACAGGGCCGCATCCGCCACCTCCCTGCTGCGGTGGTCGCTCTCATCGGCGCGCTGACGTCTCGCCCAACGGTCCAGCAGAGCGCTCAACAACAGTGCCTCGCCGGGTCCGCTTCCGGCCCCGGCGAGGCGATGCCCTGCAGTGGGACCCACCTGCCGGTGAGCCCTGATGTGTGGAGCTGAGGGGATTCGAACCCCTGACCCCCTCGATGCGAACGAGGTGCTCTACCGGACTGAGCCACAGCCCCGTGGGTCATCTCCAGGCTATCAGTCGTTGACGGCCCGGCGGCGGTCCAGGATCTCATCGAGCTCGGGGCCTTCGGCCAAGACCAACAGGTCGAGTTCGTCGTCCTCCATCGCCGCGGTCCATTGCCCGGGTCGGGTCAGATCGAGCACCCGGGTACGCCGCGCCGGGGCCATCCCCTTGCCCACGTAGGTCGGTGGCGGCACCGGAACCGGACTCCAGGACGCGCCGTCCCACGAGCCGACGGCGAGGACCGGCACCGGCTCGTCGTGCCGCATGGCGGGCGCCGCCACCGGAGGCGCGACCAGACGCTCCGCGAGCCGGTCGGGCATCCGGTCGGGGATGCCGGCAACCCGAACCCGCGCGACATCGGATCCGGCGGCTGGAGCGGCACGGCGCACGACCGGTGTCCGGTGGCCTTCGGCGCGGTGTTGTTGTGAGCGCAGGACCGCCTGCCGTCGCAGCTGCACGACGAACGCCAGCAGGAGCAGGTCGCACACCAGGTGCGCGGCAAGCCAGCCGACCGAGCCGGTGAGCCCGGCGACCAGGGTGGCCAGCGTGGCCAACAGCAGCACGCACAGCGTTCGGATGCGACGCTGCGCCGCGCCGCGGTTTGCTCCGGTGGCGCGCCGTCGACCGACCAGCACCCCGGCGACACCAAGCCAGCCGCCCTTCGTGGCGGCAGACCCAGCCGCCGCGGGGCCGCGGGAGAGCACGACGCCGGCAGCCCCGCGACGGGGCATCAAAACGTCCCGGCCGGCGCCCCGCTTGGCGAGCACCCGCATGGCGTCGCCAAAGCGATCGGTCGACCGCAGTGACGTCGCGCTGTCGTGGCTGCGCAGGGCCATCGGCACGAGCACAGCAAGCCAGGCGCCGACGATGACGAGGAGGATCAGGCCGCTGCCCACGCCGTTGACCGTAGTGAGCGCAGCCGCCCAGTCGGTGGACGTCGCCCGGTGTGTCGTCACCTGTTCGCCTGGTAGCGCGAAAGGGCGCCCTCCGGCACGTCCTCGGCTGTCAGTGCGAAGCACAGGTGGTCACGCCATTGACCGTCGGTGAACAGGTAGCGCAGGTGCACCCCCTCCGGCCGGAAGCCGAGCTTGCCGACGACCCGTCGCGACGCAGCGTTCTCCGGCCGGATGTTGGCCTCCAGCCGGTGCAGACCCACCGGACCAAAACAGTGGTCGGTGACGAGGGCAAGCGCGGTCGGCAGGATGCCTCGACCGGCGAGGCGACCGTCGACCCAGTAGCCGACATTGGCACTGTCCAAGGCGCCGCGCACCACGCTGGCGACCGTGACCTGGCCAGCCAGCTGACCGTCGTAGGTCACGCCGAACGGCAGTGTTCGGCCGGCCCGCGCCTCGCGCCGCAGCACCCGCAGCATGGTGGCGAACACAGCCGGGCTGTGTCGCTCACCCCACCCCCCAGCGGGCTGGGACGGCAGCCCGCCCTCCCAGGGGGACAGCCAGTCCTCGTTACGGGTGCGCACCTCGCTCCAGGCGGTTGCGTCCCGCAGCCGCATCGGCCTGATGCCGACCCGGCCGTGGACGGCGGCGGCCGGCCAGCCGGGCGCCGGCACTCAGTGATCTCCGCCGCGGAGCTGGTCGAGTGCGTGACCGACGAGCGGCGCGAGGACGTCGACCCCGTCGCGCACCCCGCCGGACGAACCTGGCAACGTCACGACGAGCGACCGCCCGACGGTGCCTGCGAGCGAGCGCGACAACACGGTGGTGGGCACCCGGTCGCGGCCCTGCTGACGCAGCGCCTCACCGAGCCCTGGGATCTCCCGCTCGAGCAACGGCCGGACCGCCTCGGGTGTGACGTCGCGCGGCGAGAGCCCCGTACCACCCGTCGTCACAACCAGGTCGTAGGCGGCACCGGTGGCCGCCCGCACCGCCGCCTGGATCGCCGCCACCTCGTCGGGCACGACGACCACCGGGGCGACGACGAAGCCCAGCTCGGTCAGCAGTGCTGCCAGCAGGGGCCCGGAAGTGTCCGCACGCGTCCCTGCGTCGGAGCGGTCCGAGACGGTGACCACCTGGGCCCGGCCTAGCGTTGCCACGCGCCGCTCTTCCCGCCGGTCTTGGACTCAAGACGGATGCCGCCGATCGTCCCGCGCGGATCGACCGACTTGGTCATGTCAACGAGCGTCAGGCAGGCCACCGAGACGGCGGTGAGCGCCTCCATCTCGACCCCGGTGCGGTCGGCGGTGCGGGCCGTTGCACTGACCGCAACCCCGGCGTCATCAACGACGAGGTCGACGGTGACGCCGTGCAGCGCGATCGGGTGGCACAGCGGGATGATGTCGGGGGTGCGCTTGGCGCCCATGATGCCGGCGATGCGGGCGACGGCGAGCGCGTCCCCCTTGGGCACACCGTGTCCGCGAAGGAGTGCGACGCACTCCCCAGACAGGTCGACCCGTCCGGTCGCGGTCGCCGTGCGCAGGGTGATCTCCTTGCCGGCGACGTCGACCATCCGCGCGGCCCCGGCCTCGTCGAGATGCGAAAACATCTGACCTGTTGAGCTCGCTGAACCGGGCGTCACCGCGACCTCCGCTCGAGCAGCATCACCTGGACCGAGCCGCCGGCCGGAACCCGCTCGACGGCTTCGGACAGGACGGCGAGCGCGTTGGCCCTGGCCATTCCCGCCATCAGGTGCGAGCCCGCGCCGCTGACCGGGGACACGCGGTAGGCCCCGTCGACGACCTCGAGCCACACCCGCAGGAACGACCGCTTGCCGGCCGGCGAGGTGAGCTCGGCGGTCGTCATCGCCGAGACGCGCGGTCGTTCGACCTGCTGGGCACCGAGCATCCGGCGCAGGGCGGGTCGCACGAACGCCTCGAAGGACACCAACGCGCTGACCGGGTTGCCGGGCAGCCCGAAGACCGGGGTGCTGTCCGGACCGATCGTGCCGAAGCCCTGCGGCATGCCCGGCTGCATCGCCACCTTGTGGAAGCCGACGGTGCCGAGCCGCGACAGCACCTCCTTGACGACGTCGTAGGCGCCGACGGACACACCGCCACTCGTGACCAGCAGGTCCGCGCGGACGAGCTGATCCTCGAGGGTCGCGAGCAGCCGGCGGGGATCGTCCGGGATGATCCCGACCCGGTAGGCGATGGCGCCGGCCTCGATCGCCGCGGTGGTCAGGGCCAGGCTGTTGCTGTCCGGGATCTGTCCAGGGGACAACGTGGTCCCGGGCTCCACCAGCTCACTACCGGTCGACACCACGACCACCCGCGGTCGTGGCCGGACGACCAGTCGGGAGCGCCCGATCGCCGCAGCCAGGCCGATCTGCGACGAGCCGAGATGGCTGCCGTCGGCCAACAACAGCTCGCCGGCTGTGACGTCCTCGCCGGTACGGCGGATATAGGCCCCGAGGTCGGGACGTCGGTCGATGCGCACCTGGGCGATGCCGCCGTCGGTCCATTCGACGGGCACGACGGCGTCCGCGCCGGCCGGCAGCATCGCGCCCGTCATGATGCGGACGCACAGCCCCGGCTGCACCCGCAACGGGGAGGCCGGGCCGGCTGCAATGTCGCCGGTGACCGGCAGCGTGACCGGCAGGTGCTCAAGGTCGGCGACGCGCACGGCGTAGCCGTCCATCGAGGCGTTGTCGAAGCTCGGCAGCGGCCCGGCCGACCGGACGTCTTCGGCAAGAACGCAGCCGTGCGCGTCGAGCAACCCCATCTCCAGGGGGGCCAGCGGTGCGACAACGGTCAGCACCTCGGCCAGGTGTTCGTCGACCGTCCTCATCGCAGTTCCCGCAGCCACTTCGTCAGCCAGGCGACGAACGGTGGGCCGAGGTCCTCCCGGTCGGCAGCGAGCTGGACGACGGCCTTGAGGTAGTCAAGCCGGTCGCCGGTGTCATAGCGGCGACCGCGGAACACCACGCCGTGCACCGGCTCCGCCGCGATGAGCTCCTGCAGCGCGTCGGTGAGTTGGATCTCCCCGCCGCGTCCCGGGGGAGTCCGGCGGAGCACGTCGAAAACCGTCGGCGACAGGATGTACCGACCGATCACGGCGAGATCACTCGGCGCTTCGTCGACCGGCGGTTTCTCGACCAGGCCGGTGATCCGCACGACGTCGCCAGCACCGTCGACGGCCGCACATCCGTACAGACTGATGCTGTCGTGCGGCACCTGCATGAGGGCGACGACGCTGCCACCCTCGCGCCGCTGCACCTCGACCATCGTGGTCAGCAGCGCGTCCCGCGGGTCGATCAGGTCGTCACCGAGCAGGACCGCGAACGGCTCGTCGCCGACGTGCTGCGCCGCAGCGAGCACCGCATGGCCGAGGCCCCGCGGGTCGCCCTGCCGGACATAGTGAATGGTCGCCAGCTCACTGGCCGCCTGGACCAGAGCCAGCTTGGCCAGATCGCCCTTCTCCGCGAGCGTCTGCTCGAGCTCAACGACCCGGTCGAAATGGTCCTCCAGGGCCCGCTTCCCACGGCCGGTGATGAACAGCACGTCGTCCAGACCGGCCCGGACCGCCTCTTCCACGACGTACTGGATGGCGGGCTTGTCGACGACCGGGAGCATTTCCTTGGGGGAGGCCTTGGTGGCCGGCAGGAAGCGAGTACCGAGCCCGGCCGCGGGAATGACGGCCTTGGTGATCGACGTCGTGGCCTGGGACGGCATGGCCCCAACCTTAATGCCGCCGCTCCGCCGCGGGCGCGTCCGCGGCGACCCGCCAAGTGTCGCGACCGGCCCGCTTGGCCTCGTAGAGCGCCTCGTCGGCGCGACCCAGGAGAGCGGTCGGGGTGGCGCCGTGTTCTGGGAAGACGGCGACACCCAAGGACACCGTGACGTCGATGTCCTGCTCGTTCGGACCGCCGAACGACGCGGCGGCGACCACCGCGCGAATGCGTTCGGCGGCCTGCACCGCTCCGACCTGGTCGGTTTCGGGCAGTATGACCACGACTTCTTCGCCGCCGTAGCGTGCGACGATGTCGACTTCGCGTACCTGGCCGCGGATGCGACCCGCCAGCTCGATCAGCACCGCGTCGCCCCGGGGGTGGCCGAAGGTGTCGTTGACGGCCTTGAAGTGATCCAGGTCGAGCATCAGCAACGCCAGCGGACGCTTGAAACGGTTGGCCCGCTCGATTTCCTTGTTAATCGTCATGGTGAAGTAACGATAATTCCAGAGCCCGGTCAAGCCGTCGGTGATCGAGAGCCGTTGCGCTTCCTCGTGCAGCAGGACGTTGTCGACGGCAACCGTCGCCTGGCTCGCAAAGGTGCGAATGGTGGCGAGGTCACGTTCGTCGAACCCGCCGGTCGCGGCCGACCCGAACAGGTCGAGCACGCCGACGACAGCCCCCGAGGACATCAGCGGCACGGCGATGTACGACGTCTCCGGTGGTTCACCCGCAGCCGGCTCGATCCCACCCGCGTCCTGGCCGCCCTGCCCCCGAACGGGCTCGGCGGTCCTGGCGACGTGCCCCGAGATGCCTTCGCCCACGGCCAGGGTGAGATCCAGGGGCACCTCGAGGCCGCGGGAGACGGACAGCACCAGCCGGTCGCGACTGGGGTTGAGCAGGAGCAGCATGCCGCCGCTGGCCCGGGTCGAGGCCATCGCCGATTCGAGCACGACGTGCAGGATCCGGTCCAGATCATGGGTACTCGACAGGGTGTCGCCGAGCCGGGCCAACCCGGCCTGCAGGTGGTCCCGGCTGTCCTCGAGCTGGCTGACGTAGTCGCGCAAATCATCGGTCATCGCCGCGAACGCGCCGGCAAGGCGGCCCACCTCGTCGCGCGACCGGACCTCGATCACCGTCCCCAGGTCGCCGCTGACAATGCGCGTTGCGGCGTCGCCGAGCTCATCGAGCGGCCGGGTCGTCACCCTGGCGAGCACGAAGGCCAACCCGCCGGCGACCACAATGGCGCCCAACACGACCGCGGCGATCGTGCCGGACGCTTCCGGAGCCTGGCGGGCCGGTTGCAGGAGGACCACGCCGAACCGCTGACCCGGCTCCGGCGCGGCGTACGCGGTGACCACACTCCCGATCCGGCCCCACCGGTGCGCCGTCGCGGCCCGCAGCAGCTGCGGCGGCAGGGCGTTGGTGCCGGCCACCGGACGACCCTGCGCGACCACCTCGAGCTGGTCCGCGCCGGCGCTCCTGGACAGCTCCGCGAGCAGCCGCCGGTCGAGGCTGAGTGACGCGACGGCGGTGCCGGCGACCCGCCCGGTCGCGGTGCGCAGGGGCACGATGGCAGTGACGTACGGGGCCGATGAGGGGGCGCTCGTGGCGCAGTCGACCGGCTGAGCCGGCACGTCACCGACCTGCGCGACGACGGCGCCGGCCGGTCCGGTCAGCTGCAGGCCATCGGCTTGACCCCGGTCGAGCAGTGCCTGGGCGGCGGCGCGGACCCCCGCGGGGTCCACACTCCCCGACGCGCGCCCGGCCGCCTCCGCGGTTGATCGGGCCCGGTCGCAATAGCCGGCGAGGAGCTTGCCGGTGAGCTGGGCGGCCACGGTGAGGCCACGTTGCTGCTGCTGCTGCACGGCGGCCGGCAGCGCCTTGAGCACCAGGACGCCGCCGACGAGCAGTGGAAAGACCACGACGAGCACGAAGGCGATGGTCAACCTCCAGCGCAGCGACACCGCAGCGTCCCCTCCCATCGATCCGCTGCCATGCTCGCACGGTGCTGAGCAAACAGGCGATGCGCCAAACGGTGGACACGGCGCGTCGTCAGCCGCGCGACACACCTGCCGCAACAGCGGCCGCAGCCTTGCAGGCCGCGCTGGCGGACCTGCTGCACAGCTCGACGCGTGTCGCGGCGTACGTCTCGGTGGGCGCCGAGCCGTCGACCCGCGAGCTGCTGCGACCCGGCTGGCTCCTCCCGGTGCTGCTGCCCGGCCGTGACCTCGACTGGATCGCCTACGACGGCCGGCTGGCGCCGGCAGCCCACGGGCTGGTCGAACCGGTCGGCGAGCGACTCGGCATCGAGGCGATCAGCACCTGCGACCTGGTGCTCGTGCCGGCCCTGGCGGTGGACCACTGGGGCAACCGGCTCGGCCGCGGCGGCGGGTCCTACGACCGCGCGTTGGCGCGGGCGCCCGGCCTGACGGTGGCCGTGCTGCACGACGGCGAACTCGTCGACCGGCTACCGAGAGAGCCGCACGACATCGCCGTCAAGGCAGCGGTCACCCCGTCCGGCGGCCTCGTCCTGCTCGGCTGACCGGACTGGCAGCATGCAGGGATGCCACGCACCCCAGCCTTTGACGACGTGATCGCAAACAACCAGGAGTACGCCCGCAGCTTCACCGACCGGCACCTGCCCGGGCGCGCGGCGAGGGGGCTCGCCGTGGTCACCTGCATGGACTCGCGAATCGAGCCGCTGCGGATGCTGGGGCTCGAGAACGGCGACGCGAAGATCCTGCGCAACGCGGGGGGGCGGGTCACCGACGACGTGCTGCGCACGCTGGTGCTGGCAACCCACCTGCTCGGCGTCGACCGGATCATGGTCGTGGCCCACACCGACTGCCGGATGACCAAGGTCACCGACGCCGACGTGCACACCGCGATCGCCGAGCAGAGCGGCATCGACACCCGGAGCCTGGAGTTCCGGACGATCAACGACCAACTCTCATCCCTCGCCGAAGACATCCAGCGGATCCGCAGCCTGCCCTACCTGCCGCCGGGCTTCCAGGTCATCGGCTGCGTGTACGACGTGACGACGGGGCGCCTCGAGGTCGCGGTGCCGTAGCGGCCGGCCGACGCTGGTTAGCCTTCGGCCACCGACAGCCAGGAGGATTTCGTGACATCCCTGCAACCCGACCAGATCGCCACGGCCCGGCTCGCCGAGGTGGGGCGCGTCTGGACCAGCGACCTGTCCGTCAGCGAGTTCGCGCTGCTCGACGCAGCCGGTTTTGAGCCACTCGAGTTCGTGATGGGTAGCTCGGTGTTCCACATTGGCTGGCAGCAGCAGAATCTGCGCCAGTCCGTCGAGCTCGGCGTCCTGACCCAGGCGATGTACACCGCCAGGGCCAACGCGATGGGTCGGATGCTGTCAGAGGCGGCGCAGGTGCAGGCCGACGGCGTCGTCGGCACCAGGCTCACCTTCCGCCAGCACGGCCTCAGCGCTGAGCACATCGAGTTCGTCGCCGTCGGCACCTCGATCCGGCACCGGGACAAGCCAGGGTCGTTCCGTCGGCCGGACGGCGCGCCCTTCACCAGCCACCTGGACGTGCGCGACTTCACCACGCTGCTGCACACCGGGCACATCCCGGTCGAGTTCGTGATGGGCGTGTGTGTCTGGCATGTCGCCGCGCAGGGGATCATGCAGACGCTTCGCCAGATGGGCCAGAATGTCGAGATGCCGCAGTGGACCCAGGGCTACTACGACGCACGCGAGCTTGCCCTCGGCAGGATGCAGGCCGAAGCCGAGCGGGTCGGTGCGAGCGGCATCACCGG
>JAYUMN010000267.1:0-15131 GCA_043762595.1 Frankiales bacterium | reverse complement strand
TGGGCAAGGCTCGGGCCTCTCACAGCCCCCTCCGGCGTGTGCGGCTCGATGCCGACCTTGGCGGCGGCGGCCCGGACCGACGCGAGAGGCCGCTCACTGATGATCCCGGCGTGCGCGGCCTCAGCGGTCCAGTGCCCGTGCAGCGCGGCCAGCTCGGGGTGGTCCTTGCCCGGTCGGGTCTTCAACACCGCGGTCTTCACCACGTTGCGAGACCTGGTCCAGGCCAGGCTCGGACGCCCAAGGCGCGTTGCCTCCTGGCGTCGCCAGCAGTCTGCCCCGTACGTGGGATCCGCCAGTGAGCTCCTTGCGCTCGAGCTTGTCTGCGGGCGCCAGAAACGCTGGCCACTCGTCATCGCCCTGCCCGCTCCTCCGCCGAGCAGGGCTTACCGCGGGTCCCGTTGAGCCATCGGCTTTCGGCACGCGACCGGCGGGTCACAGCAGACCTGCGTGGATGGCGTATGAGGCCGCGCCGGTGCGGGACGTTTTACCGAGCTTGGTGAGGATGTTGCCGATGTGACGGTGCACTGTGTGATGACTGACGACCAACGCCACCGCGATCTCAGGGTTGCTCATCCCCTGCGACACCAATCGCAGTACCTGGCGCTCCCGGGGCGAGAGCGGACCTGCCGCCGGAACTCCGGCGGCATCGGCAAGCCGGTGGGCCCGCGCCAGATCGTCGAGGGCGGACAGCTCGGACAGGACCTCTGTCGCCAGCGCAAGATGGTGCCGGGCGGCGGCCCCCTCTCCCGTTGCGATCAGCGCCTCCGCCAGGGAGAGCCGGGTGTGGGCCTCGTCGAAGCGCAGCCCGGCGGCGCTGAACCTCCGCACTGCCTCCGTCAGCAGCAGGACCGCGGCAGCCGGCGGCGCCAGGGCCGCGTCGGCCGCCGACGCCGTGGCCAACAGCGAGCCGGAGCCGATCAGTTCCGCTGTTTGGCGCAGCTCGGTCGCGAGGAGCTGTGCGGCGTCGTTGTCTTCGGCGGCTCGCGCAACCAGCACGGCGGTCAGGAGAACCTCTGCCCGGGCCAGTCGACCGGCCAGCGGCAGCCACTGCAGCAAGGCCCGCATCGTCGTCCAGGCGGCCGCGGGGTCGCCGCGAGACATCTGCATCCGTGCACGACCCGTTATCGCAGACGGGTGAAATTCAGCCTGCGCGAACAGTGACTCCGCCTCGTCGGCCCGGCCCTGACGGCGGCGCAGCTCGCCGAGCTGCACCACTGCGTCGAGTCGAGAGGCACGCCGTGACGCCGAGAGCTGGTTGAGGACCGCGGTCAATTCCTGCTCGGCCTCACGCCAACAACCTTGCGCTACTCGAACCGACGCGTACTGGACCCGGCACACAGTGAAAAGGGGGGCTAACTGACGCTCGACGCAGATGGCCTCAACGCGGCGGCACCAGTCCGCGGCGCGGGCAAGGTCCTTGTTCTGGTTGCAGGCGGCGATGAGCCAGCAACAGACCTTGCCCATCCACATCGGGTCTGGCACATCGCCCGACGTCGCGGCGGCCACCGACGCGTCGAGCCTCGCGAACCCGGCCTGGACGTTCCCGGCGCTCGTCATGGCAAGACCCTGCAGCGCCAGGCCGACGACTGCGAGGTCCCCCAGACCGAGCCGCCTCGCGATGGCCGAGGCTCGTTCGCCGGCCAACAACGCCCCGTCGGGGTCGTGGCCAACTTCCATGGCAAGCTCCGCCTCTCGCACAGCGTGCCAGCCGTGCTCGGCCGCCTCATCGAGCTCCTGAAGCAGTGAGCCAGCCCGCCCCAACCAGCCCAGGGCCACGGACTCGCCGTGGCCGAAGAGCAGGGAGTCCCAGGCTAGGGCCGTGGCGGCCCGCGCCGCACCGAGTGCGTCCCCCAGATTCCGATGACGTCGGTATGCCGTCTCGCGTGCACGTAGGCACGAATCACCCTCGTCGAGCCACCAGGCGGCCTGGGCCATTCCCTCGTAGGCGAGAGGATCCTCGGTCTCTCGGGCAATGTCCCGGAACGAGGTCAGGGCGAGGTCCCACGAACAGGCGTCCAGTGCTGACTGCGCCGCCACGAGGGAGCTCACCGCTTCAGTATGTGCACCGACACCAGGCGGGCGCCCAAGGGGGCCGCCCGCCTGGTCTGGTGAGGCACGTGCGGTTAGACGCCCACACCCGCGGCCAAGGCCTTGACGTCCGCGGTCGTAAGCGGGTTCCCCGCGATCCCCCAGCTGCCGCTACGAACTTCCTCAACCACGCACCACGTGACCGGGCGCATATTCTCCCCCTCGACCGACACCAAGGCGTCGGTGAGCCGCCGGACGATCTCCTGCTTCTGGTCGTCACTGAAGACATTTTCAATGACCTTGACCTGGATAAACGGCATGTTGTCTCCTGCCCTTCGCTCCGCACGATGCGGAACGCGTAGGACCAATCTGGGCTGGAACGACACAACCCCGCATCGACAAGACCGGCCATCCCTACCTGACGGGGCACTGGCCCGAACGGGCAGTCCAGCAGAGGTGGTCGCCGGGGGCGCGCCGGGTTGGGCGGCGGTCATTCCTCCATGCTGACCATTCGGCTCAGGGTCGCTGCGATCCGCCTGGGCCGATCGTCGGCCACCCGCCGGGAGGCCAGCGCCATGTTCGGCGTGGTGTGCCCGAGCCGGTCCTGCAGCTCCCGGACCGTGGCCCCGCGCTCTTGGGCAGCTTCTCTTCCCGCCCAGCGCGGGTCCGCCCGATCGAGCGGCGGACGTAGATCACTCCTGTCTGGTCGGCGGCGTCGGCATCGCTCAAGGCCACGTCAGCCCGCTGCAAGCCGATCACCTCGCCAAGACGCAGACTGGCCCACAACCCCAGGTCGATCGCGCAGCGGTAGTGCTCGGGCATAGCCGCAGGCAGCCCCGCCGCCTCCGCGAGGTTGGCCTTGATCGGTTCCTTGGCTCGACGGTACCGACCCCCTCCCTTGACCTTGCAGGGTTGGCCGGGATCAGGTCATCCGCGACCACCGTCTCCATGATCGTTTTCAGCAGGCTGTAGGCATTCGACAGCGCCCGCGGCTTGCTCCTGTCCAGTCCCCCCGTGCCACTGCCGGATGGCGCTCGAGGTGATCTCGGTCAGCACGGCGTCGTGCCAATGGGGCAGCAGGTGCGCGTTCAGCAGCGAGCGGTAGTGGTCGCGGGTCCGCGTCGCCAGGGGCCGCTGCGCAAGCCACGTCCCGGCGTATTCACCGAGCCTGAGTGGACCTCGCTTGGCAGCTGCCTCAGCGATGGCGCGCGCTGCGGGCGAGAGCCACGTGCCGGCATCGATCTCCACCCGGATCTTGGCCAGCGCACCGTTGACATCGGCCTTCGTCGTGAGGGTTGCTGAGCCACCTGGCGAGTTCGCCGCATACTGCAACCCGTCCGGTCCGGTGGAGCGGCTCTGGAAGCGCTGCGGGTCACGCTGCCTGATGCTGCCGAACGACGCCTTGCGTCCATGGCGGTTGCCGCCGCCGGTGTGGTCATTCTCGTCCGGCTCTGCCACGCCGCACCCCCGGAGGGGAGCGATCCTGCCCAGCTTTTTGGCCAGATTTTGGCCAGATGCGACAGCAAAAAAGGGCGACTCACGGCTAGTGGCGGTGACCTGATGACAGCCATAAGTGCAGCTCAGAGGCCTAAGGTCGCGTCCTTGCCCGCCTGGCTCGACCACGCTGAAAGAAGGTTGGAATCCTGCCGGGGGCACCATGATCTCGTGATTCACGCCATCGCGGTACGACGCCGGCGGGCCCGCACCTGGCTCCCTCAGCAGGTCGCCGCGGCCGGAGCCGTTGCGGTCAACAGGTAGGCGTCGATCCTGCCGGTCAGGCATGGCGCCGCACTCGCCCGGTAGGCCGTGTGGCCATCGCCCACATGCGTGAGCAGCACCGCCTTGGTGAGCTGCCTGGCCAGGCCCTGCGCCCAGACGTACGGCGTGGCCGGGTCTCTGGTCGTCCCGACGATGACGACCGGCGGTGCGCCGGCGCCGGTCACGGCGTGCGGCCGGTTGACCGCAGCAACCGGCCAGACCGCACACCCGAGCCCCGACAGGACGATGAACCGGCCGAAGCGGGGCGAGCTCCGCGCGACCCGTTCGGCCAGCGCCAGGTAAGGCGCGTCGGTCCGTGGCCACGGCCGGTCGATGCAGTTCACTGCGAAGTTGGCCTCGTTGAGGTTGGCGTAACCGGCGTCGGTGCGCTCCAGATAGGAGTCCGACAGCGAGAGCAGCACCGCGCCCTGCCCGCGCACCGCTGCCGCCAAGCCGGCCGAGATCGCCGGCCAGCCGAACTGCCGGCTGTAGAGCCCCGCGCCCACCCCGAGCGAGAACTCACCCACCCCGACCGTGCGCGTGCCGTCGCCGGGCAGCGGCGTTGCCGTGACCTTGGCCTGCAGTGCGTCGTACGCCGCTCCGAGATCGCCCTTGACCGCCTGCCGGAACGCGCAGGCGGTGCGCTGGCAGTCCGCAAGGTAGGCCGCAAGCGCGACGTCGAACCCCCTCGACTGGCCCTCCAGCAGCCGGTCCCAGGTGAGCGTCGGGTCGAGCGCGCCATCTAAGACCATGGCCCGCACGTGGGTGGGGAACTGCTCGAGGTAGGCCGCCCCGAGCGCGGTGCCGTAGGAGTAGCCGAGATAGGTGAGCTTGTCGTCACCGACCGCGGCGCGGACCCGGTCCATGTCACGGGCCACCTCGACCGTCGCGACGTGCGGGAGCACCCGCCCGGAGCGCTTTCGGCAGCCCGCCGCGAACGCCCGGTTGCCGGCTTCGAGCGCGGCCAGGCCGGCAGCGTCGGTCGGCGCCGGGTCGAGGTGGAAATAGCGGTCGAGCTCTGCCGTTGTCTCGCAGCGGATCGGTGCGCTGCCGCCGACGCCGCGCGGATCGAACGCCACGAGGTCGAAGCGGGACCGCACCACGGCCGGGATCTCGCTCGCATTGGCCTTCAGAAACGCGACGGCGGACGCCCCTGGGCCGCCGGGGTTGATCAGCAACGAACCGATCCGGGACGTCGGGCTCGTCGCACGGGTGCGCGTCAGGGCCAGCTCGATCGTCCCGCTGGCCGGTGCAGTGTCATCAAGCGGCACCCGCAAGGTCGAGCACTGAAAGCCGCCGCCACAGTCCTTCCAGATCAGTACCTGCCGGGCCACCGATGGGCTCGGGGCCGGCTTCGAGGGGGCCGCCGTGACCCGGGCGGTCATCACCGGAGCCGCCGACGGCCCGGCCAACGGAGGAGACGCGGCCGTTCCGCCACTGCAGGCGCTCAGCGCAAGCAGGCCTGTCACGGCCAGGGCGAGGGGGTGCTTCACTGCGACATCCTCGCTCACCAAGCGACGACGCGGCGGTCCTCCCACAGCAGCCCGGTGTCGCCGGCGCTCCGGGCAGCCAGCCACAGCGCGGTGTCGGCACCTTGCTCGGCGGTCCTCGGCGCCGCCTCGCCACCCATGCCGGTACGGCAGTGGCCAGGACACACGGCGTCGACCAGCACCCCCCGGCTGCCCTGCCCCAACTCGGCGGCGAGATTTTTGGTCAGGGCGTTCACGGCGGCCTTCGACACGCGATACGGCGCAAGCCCACCCGAAGTGCCCGGTCCGCTCATCCGGCCGAGGCAGGCCGAATAGGTCACGACCCGGCCCCAACGCCGCTCGACCATGCCCGGCACAAAGGCCGCCAGTGCCGCAAAAGTGCCATCCAGATTGATCCCGAGCACCCGGCGCCACTCATCATCGGAGGTCCGCAGCGTCTTGGCGGTGCGCTCGCTCATCACCCCGGCCGCGGTGACCAGTAGATCCACTGGGCCAAGCTCGACGGCCAGGGCGCGCACGGCCGCGGTGTCGGCCACATCGACGATCCGGCCGTCGGCGTCCAGGCCCTGCCCGACGAGGGCGTCGACGGCCAGCTGGACCCGGCCCGGGTCACGACCGACCAGCACGACCGTGGCCCCGAGGCGACCCAGCCCACGGGCCACCTCAAACCCGATCCCGCGACTGCCCCCGGTCACCACCGCCACCCGATCCGCCAGCACATCCATTCGGTGAGGGTGGTCCGGGCCTCCCCCGCGCGCCACCCGGGGCGATCGGCTCAGGGCTTTTTGCCCGTGCGACCCCGCATGAGGCGACGGTCCAGTGCGTCGGTCAGCGGGGCATTGGTGGCGACGACGTCGAGCAGCGCGACCGTCGACTCGAGGTCGTTCATCCGGCGGAACCACCGGGTCGTCCCACCGGCCCGGACCACGACGATGTTGCCCTGTCCGCACGGGCCGAGGCAGTCGGTGACCTCATAGCGGGCCCCGGCGGCGGCGGCGCCAGCCCGGGCCGCCCGCTCGAGCGCCTTGTGGTCAACACCCGGATGCTTTTTCTTGGTGCCGCAGCAGCAGCCACGACACACCCAGACCTTGTCCCGCTTCGGGGCTTTCTTCGATGTCGCCACGACTCGGCCGTACCCCACGGACGGCTGTTCAGCCCAGCTGGAACCGGCCGCGAGTAACCTCACAAGCTGGCAGAGCAGCCAGCGATCACATCTTTAAGAGGCGGCGTTCCAGCGTGTCCACGCAACCCGGCCAGCAGACCGATTTCGGCGCCAACGAGTGGCTGGTCTATGAGATCCACCAGCAGTATCTCAACGACCCCGGCAGTGTGTCGGCGCAGTGGCGGGAGTTCCTCTCGGATTACCCGCCCGGCGCGCTCCCGGCGAACGGCGCGCCGAAGGGCTCGAACGGTGCCGCCGCCGAGGCGGTCACCGAAGCCGTCGCCCGGGCCGTCCCGTCGACCGTTGAGCCGGCCGCCTCGGCCACCGTCACCGCCCCGACACCCCCACCAGCAGCGGCTCCAACCGCAACCCCCACCACTGCGGCGAAGCCGGCCTCGCCCGCGATCACCCCGCTGAGAGGGGCGGCCGCCCGCGTGGTGGCCAACATGGAGGCCTCGCTCACGGTCCCGACCGCGACCAGCGTGCGCACGGTGCCGGCCAAACTGCTCGCGGACAACCGGACCGTCATCAACAACCATCTGCGGCGGGCCCGCGGGGGCAAGGTGTCGTTCACCCACCTCATCGGCTTCGCATTGGTCAAGGCCGTGGGAGCCGTGCCGGTGCTGAACACCGCATTCGGGCACGACGAGGCGGGCAAGCCTGTCGTCCTCACACCGGACAACGTCGGGCTCGGCCTCGCGATCGACTTGCAGAACGCCAACGGCACCCGGTCGCTGGTGGTCGCCGCGATCAAGCGGGCCGACTCGCTCGACTTCGCCGGCTTCCTGGCCGCCTACGAGGACATCGTGCGCCGGGCCCGGGCCGGCAAGCTCACGACCGACGACTTCCAGGGCGCAACGATCAGCCTCACCAATCCCGGCGGCATCGGCACCGTGCACTCGGTCCCGCGCCTGATGCTGGGCTCGGGGGCGATCATCGGCGTCGGCGCAATGGAATACCCCGCCCAGTTCGCCGGCGCCTCCGAGGAGACCCTCGCCCAGCTTGCCGTCTCCAAGACCATCACCCTCACCTCGACGTACGACCATCGGGTGATCCAGGGCGCCCAGTCCGGTGAGTTCCTGCGCCGGATGCACGAGCTGCTGCTGGGCGCCGACGGCTTCTACGACGAGATCTTCGCCAGCCTGCACATCCCGTACGAGCCGGTGCGGTGGGTCGCCGACGTCCAGACCACCCATGAGGGCGACCTTGACAAGGCCACCCGCGTGATGGAACTCATCCACGCCTACCGGGTGCGTGGCCACCTGATGGCCGATACCGACCCGTTGGCGTTCAAGGTTCGTACCCACCCCGATCTCGACGTCGTCAACCACGGCCTGACGCTGTGGGACCTCGACCGCGAGTTCCCGGTCGGTGGCTTCGCCGGGCAGCGCGTGCTGAAGCTGCGCGACGTCCTCGGCGTCCTACGCGACAGCTACTGCCGCGTCGTCGGCATCGAGTACATGCACATCCAGGACCCAGACCAGCGCAGCTGGATTCAGGACCGGGTGGAGAAGAAGTCCGAGAAACCCGAGCGGGACCTGCAGCTGCACGTGCTCAAGCGGCTGAACGCCGCCGAGGCATTCGAGAGCTTCCTGCAGACCAAGTTCGTCGGGCAGAAGCGGTTCTCCCTCGAAGGTGGCGAGTCAGTCATCGCGATGCTCGACGCCGTCCTGACCGGGGCCGCCGACAGCAACCTCGACGAGGTCGTCATCGGGATGGCCCACCGCGGCCGGCTCAACGTGCTGGCCAACATCGTCGGAAAGGGCTACGGCCAGATCTTCCGTGAGTTCGAGGGCAATCTCGATCCGCGCAGCGTGCAGGGCTCCGGCGATGTGAAATACCACCTCGGCGCCGAGGGCGTCTTCACCTCCTCCGGCGGCGCGACCACCCGGGTGACCCTGACGTCCAACCCCTCACACCTGGAAGCGGTCAACCCGGTGCTGGAAGGCATCGTGCGTGCCAAACAGGACCTGATCGACAAGGGCGAGAGCGGCTACACCGTGCTGCCCGTCCTGCTGCACGGCGACGCCGCCTTCGCCGGCCAAGGCGTCGTGGCCGAGACGCTGCAGATGGGCCAGCTGCGTGGCTACCGGACCGGTGGCACCGTGCACATCGTCATCAACAACCAGGTCGGCTTCACCACGGCGCCGGAGTACAGCCGCTCCTCGACGTACTCGACCGACGTCGCACGGACCGTGCAGGCCCCGATCTTCCATGTCAACGGCGACGACCCCGAAGCCTGCGTCCGGGTTGCCCGACTCGCCTTCGATTTCCGTCAGGACTTCAAAAAAGACGTCGTCATCGACCTTGTCTGCTACCGCCGGCGCGGGCACAACGAGGGCGACGACCCCTCGATGACCCAGCCCCTGATGTACGACGTGATCGATGGCAAGCGCTCGGTCCGCAAGACCTACACCGAGCAACTCATCGGCCGCGGGGACATCACCCTGGACGAGGCCGAGGAGGCGCTCAAGGACTACCAGGCGCAACTCGAACGGGTCTTCGCCGAGACGCGGGACGCCTCGACGAGCCCGGCCACCGAGCCGAAGATGCGCGAGGCGCGGGCGTTGTCGACCGTCGACACCGCCGTCGAGCAGTCGGTGTTGGACCGCATCGGCCAGGCGCACATCGAGCTGCCCGAGGGTTTCACCCCGCATCCCAAGCTCGCGCCGCTGTTCCAGCGCCGCGCCACGATGGTGACCGAGGGCGGGATCGACTGGGGCATGGGCGAGCTGCTCGCGTTCGGCTCCCTCCTGCTGGCCGGCACCCCGGTCCGCCTGGCCGGTCAGGACTCCCGCCGAGGCACGTTCGTGCAGCGGCACGCCACGATCTTCGACCGGGTCACCGGCGCCGAGCACACCCCGCTCAAACACCTCGGCCCGTCCGCCGCGCCGTTCCTGATCTACGACTCGTTGCTGTCGGAATACGCGTGCCTGGGTTTCGAGTACGGCTACTCCGTCGCCCGGCCCGAGGCCCTAGTCCTGTGGGAGGCGCAGTTCGGCGACTTCGTCAACGGGGCGATGACCGTCATCGACGAGTTCATCTCGACCGGCGAGGCCAAATGGGGCCAGCGCAGCGGCGTGACATTGCTGCTGCCCCACGGCTACGAGGGGCAGGGGCCAGACCACTCCTCGACCCGGATCGAGCGTTTCCTGCAGGCCTGCGCCGAGGACAACATGACCGTCGCCTACCCAACCACGCCGGCGCAGCACTTTCATTTGCTGCGTGCGCAGGCGTTGTCGGGGGCCAACCGACCGCTGGTCGTCGTGACCCCCAAGTCGATGCTGCGCCTCAAGGCAGCCGCGTCGTCGCCTGCCGAGTTCACCACCGGCCGGTGGCAGCCGGTGGTCGCCGACCCCGGGCAACCTGACCCGGCTGGCGTCACGCGCGTCGCCCTGTGCGCAGGCAAGGTGTACTACGACCTCGCGGCAGCGCGGGCGAAGTCCGGCGACACCTCGGTTGCGCTCGTGCGCGTCGAACAGCTCTACCCGGTGCCCGGCGAGGAGATCAGCGACGTCCTCGCCGGTTACCCGCACGTGACCGACGTCGCGTGGGTGCAGGAGGAACCGGCCAACATGGGCGCCTGGTCGCACATGGCCTTGAACCTGCCGGACCACCTCTCGGACCAGACCCGGCTGCGCCGTCTCTCCCGTCGCGCATCTGCTTCCCCGGCCGCTGGTTCGAGCAAGGTGCATGAGGCCGAGCAGGCTGCGCTCGTGCAGGCCGTCTTCGAGCGATAGCCGTGTACTTCACCGACCGCGGTCTCGAGGAGCTCGCCGCGCGGCGCGGCGAGGAGCAGGTCAGCTTCGCCTGGCTGGCCGAGCGACTCAAGGACTTCGTCGACGCCAACCCCGAGTTCGAGGTGCCGGTCGAGCGGCTCGCGACCTGGTTGGCCCGCCTGGACGCCGACGACGACTAGGCCGGCGCCGAGGTTCGCCCGGTGCTTCGGCCCCCGCTCTCCCGGGTGCGGTTCGGGCTCACCGCCATGGACATGCTGATCGTCCAGGTGGAGGTGTCGGCAGGCCTTTCGGGCACCCGGTCACCACCGTCAGCGGCCTGGTGTTCAACGTGTCCTGTTCCTTCACGGCGCAGAACAACGTCATCGTGGGTCTGACGGCGGCACTGCTGGGCCATGGGAGCGAACTGCGATGGCCTGCCGGGTTTGCCACCTCGCCGGTCTGATCGGCAGCACGATCACCGGAGTCGTCTTCCACCTCGTTCTTGCCGACCTGCCGGACCTCAAGGGCGCAGCCGCCACCGCGGATCTGCTCCTGACCGCTGGCAGCGCTCGCCTGCCGTTCCCGCTCGGCTGGGTGGCGTCTGCCCTGGTCCGCGGCGAGCTGGTCCACTCCTACGCCTCTCCCTTTATCGACGTCCGCGTGCTGGGCCACCCCCGGGTGTTCGGCAACGTCGGGCTCGTCAGGTTGCTCTTGTCCGCTCTCGCCGCCGAGGCGGTCCTGCTGGCTCGTCGATGAACCAGCACAGGTTCGCCTCCCGGGGCTGCGCTGAAACACGATCGCTCCGCGCCAATGCTGGCGAGGACACCCGCTTCGTGGCTACCTTCACCTCGTGGTCACCGAGGGGCTGTACGCCGCATCGGCAGCGCTGCTGCTCCTGGCCGGAGCGCAGAAGGTTGCGGACCCGCAGCCGCTGGTTCGGGCCCTGTCCAGCATGCGGATCCCACTCGGGTCGTCGTGGGTTCGGGCCGGGGCACTGGGTGAGGTCCTGCTCGGGGCTGCCTCGCTGGGCTCCGGCTCGCGGGTCGTGGCCGGGCTCGTCGCCGCGTCCTACGTCTCGTTCACAGTGGTGGTCGTGCTCGCCATGCGCCGGGGCGGGGTGCTGGCGTCCTGCGGTTGCTTCGGCAAGCGCGACATCCCGGCGACCGGGACACACGCTGCGGTGACGGCGGGCTTCGCGCTGGTGGCGCTCGGCGCTTGTGCCACGGCCCCGCAGATCATCTGGTCGGATGCCGCCTTGGTCGCCGCCACGCTGGCATTGGCTGGCTGCACGTACGCCGTCCTCGCCGTCCTGCCGCTCGTGCGCACCCGATGACGGCCGCGGTGGTCACCCTGGCGGTGGCCGTGGCGCTGCTCACCGTTCTGGTCATCGGGTTGCTCCGCAGCCACGCGGAGATCCTCAAGGCGCTGCACGAACTCGGAGCCGGCCTCGAACTGGACGCGCCGGTCACCGCTGCTGGGGTGGTGGAGCCGCGCCGCGTCCCAGCTGGCGCGACCCCGACCGCGCTGGTCGGGCAGAGCCTGGACGGGGAGCTCGTGGCGTTGCCGCTGGTCGGTCGTGGCGACACGCTCATCGCGTTCCTGTCCTCTGGATGCACGACGTGCCAGGACTTCTGGCAGGTGTTCCGGCAGGGGGTCACCGAGGTCCCGGGCGACGCGCGGCTGGTCGTGGTCACCAAAGGGCTCGAGCAGGAGAGCCCCGCCGAGCTCGAGCAACGTGCTCCAACCGGTCTGGCAATGGTGCTGTCGACCGAAGCGTGGGACGGCTTCGGGGTGCCCGGCTCCCCCTACTTCGCCTATCTGGACGACGCCGGCCGAGTGGTCGGCGAGGGCAGTGCCGGATCGTGGCTGCAGGTCGTCCAGCTGCTCGGTCAGGCGCGGGCCGATGCGGCCGCGAGAGCTGCTCGGACCGTCCGCGGACCCGGCCCGGTCCGGCACAGCCGGGACGAACAGGCGCTGGCCGCAGCCGGCATCGCGGCCGGCGACCCGAGCCTGTCGGCATGAGCGCCATCCGGCCGGACCCACTCCTGCTGGTCGGGTTGGCTGTCGCGGCGACCGCCGCCCTGCGCGCCACCTGGTCGCCCTGAGGTGAGTCGATGCTGACCAGCATCAGCCGGCTCGGCGAGCGGGCCCGCGGCCACGACCACACCTGGACGGTGGCGATCTACTCGGTCGCCTCCGTCGCGGGTGGCCTCAGCACCGGGCTGCTGCTGGGTGCCCTCGGCCGGTTGCTGCCGCTCGGACACCGGCCGCTGTGGGCCGCCGCCGTGTGCGGTGTCGCCGTCCTGCTCGACGTGTCCGGCCGGGTGCCCACGATCCACCGGCAGGTCGACGAGGACTGGCTCAGCCGCTACCGCCGATGGGTCTACGCCACCGGATTCGGCTGGCAGCTCGGCACCGGGGTCACCACCGTGATCACCAGCGGGGCGGTCTACGCCTGGCTCGGACTCGTCGTACTCCAGGGCTCGCTGGGCGCTGCCCTGCTGGTCGGCGCCGTCTTCGGCCTGGTGCGCGCCCTACCGCTCGCGCTGCTGCGCGCGGACACCCCCGCGGCGCTGCGGTCGGTGGCGGCCTCGATCGAAGCCAGGACCCGACCGGCAGCCACCGCGACCGTCCTGCTGCTGACCTGCGGTGGTGCGGTGCTGGTGCTGACATGACCCTGTTGGCAGCCGGCGTGGCCCTGTCCATCCCGAGCGGCTGGGAGGTCCGGGCGCGCCGGCAACCGGTCTCCGAGCCGCATCATGATGGCAACCTGCTGCTGCACGCCGCGACGGTGCCGCTGCCCCGCGAGCGGGGCGACTTCGGCAGCGGCGTCGTCACGACGCTCGGCTCCGACGACGTGTTCGTGGCGCTGTTCGAGTACGACGCGACAGCGGTCCGCCAACCGCTGTTCGCCCATGCCGGCGTCCCCCGGCCGAGACCAGCCGAGTTCGCCGCAGGGGCCCTGCAACGGCCGCTGCCCGGCCAAAGCGGAGGCCAGTGGTTCTTCACCGCCGCCGGCCGGGCGTGGTGCCTGCACGTCGTGCTCGGCAGTCATGCCAGGCGGATGCCCGGCTGCGCCAAGGTGGCCGCGTTGCTCGACGGCCTGCGGATCGGAGCCCGCGCATGAGGACCCGCGACGCACTGGCGGCGGTTGGCGGCAAGCAGGCTCCACAGGGCGTCGCCGTCCGCGCTGCCGAAGCCGTCACCGGCTGGCTGGCGACCCGGACGTCCAGGCGCGGCTTCCTCGTCCGGGCCGGGGTGCTCGGCAGCGCCCTGGCGGCAGATCCGACCGGCTTCCTGCTCACGCCCGGTACGGCGTACGCGTCGGTGTGTGGGCCAGAGTCGTCATGCTCGACCGGCTGGACGGCGTTCTGCGCCACCATCAACCAGGGGATCAACGCCTGCCCGCCCGGCTCCATCGCGGCCGGCTGGTGGAAGTCCGACGGTGCGTCGCTGTGTGGTGGGCGGGCCCGCTACATCGTCGACTGCAATGCGACCTGCGTCTGCGCTACTGGTTCCGACCGGGCCGGGATCTGCAGCCCGTCGTGCTGGTCGTGCCAATGCACCTGCGGGCCGTCCGGTCAGTGCGACCAGCGACGGGTCTGCTGCAATGCCTTCCGGTACGGCCAGTGCAACCAGCAGGTCAGGCAGGTCGGCGCGGTGCAGTGCCGGGTCGTGTCGTGCACACCGCCATGGAAATGGGAGCGTTGCTCGACCTCGCCGGCCACCGACAACGCCACCCGTGACCACAACGCACCGCAGCTGCCTGGTGCCTGGACCGCCCTCACCGCGCACTACGTCGCGCTCGGTGAGCACGGTTCCGAGCTCGGCGCCACCATCGGCCGGGAGGCGGCCGTCCCCGGCGGACGGGCCCAGCGCTATCAACATGGCCGGATGTCATGGTCCAGCGGGCCCGGCGCCCGGTACACCGCCGGCGCGATCGCCGCCCGGTTCGGACTGCTCGGCGCCGAAGCCGGCGTGCTGGGCTTCCCGGTCGCCGACCCCGACCGGCTCGGGGCGGGGCGGGCCTCCCGGTTCCAGCGCGGCGACATCTTCTGGCACCCGACGACCGGCGCCCACGAGGTCACCGGCCCGATTCTGACCCGGTACAACCAGGCCGGCCGGGCCACCGGCGCGCTCGGCTATCCAGTCGGCGGACCGGTCACGCCACACGACGGTGCGGGCCGGGCCTCAGCGTTCCAGCACGGCCGCATCTGCTGGCATCCCTCGCTCGGTCCGGCCCGGTTGCTCGGCCGCGTGATCGCGCTGCGCTATGCCGTGCTGGCCGCTGAGTCCGGCCCCCTGGGCTATCCGCTCGCTGACGAGACCGCCCTGTCAGCAGGGCGTTTCGTCACGCTGCAAGGCGGCCGCATCTCCTGGTCCGCAAGCACTGGGGCGTGGGAGGTCCGCGACATGCTCGCCCAGGCCTACCTCAGAGCGGGCGCCGAGACGGGCCCGCTCGGCTTCCCGGTCGCTGCCGAGGAAGCCGTCACCGGCGGCCGGGTGAGCCGCTTCCAGACCGGCCGAATCTCGGCCTCCCCAGCCACCGGGGCGCACTGGTCGCGGGGGCCAATCACCGAACGCTACGTCGCACTCGGGGCCGAGCAGGGCCCGCTCGGCTTCCCGACCGCCGATGAGTACGCCCCCAAGCCGGGGATGCGGCGGGGCGACTACGAGCACGGCTGGATCGCCTACGACGAGGCGACGGCGACCGGCACCGACAGCCTGACGCCCGCGGCCGGCCCGACGCCGCCACCGCCCATCCCCTGACCCGGAAGCCCCCTGACCCGCGGCGATCGTGACGATCTGGTCGGCGACACGCTGATGTGTAAGGCAATATCGTCAATGATGACTCAGCTGCGGCGTGGGCCCGCCGCCGGCCTGCGATCTCCCCACAGCACGACGAGCGTCGCGGGTTCATGCCCGCACGACGGCTTGGGCGCCACAGCGGTCGCACTCGATCCGATAGGTCGG
>JAYUMN010000266.1:0-3015 GCA_043762595.1 Frankiales bacterium | reverse complement strand
CAAAAAAGGCCACGGCGACGGGGGAAGTGGCGCACACCTGCCCCGTTGGGATACCCGCCTACCTGGCACACCCGCCTACCTGGCAACACCCGCCCCGTCGGGACCGCGCCGGCGCACCGGGCTCGCCTACGCTCAACCCATGGGGGTCGCGACGTTCATCCAGGACACCCTGACGAGCGTGCCTTCGGGTGTCGTCTACGCGGCGGTCTTCGCACTGCCCTTCCTGGAAGCCTCGATCTTCCTCGGTTTCGTACTGCCGGGTGAGACCGCCCTGGTGGTCGGGGGCGCGCTCGCTGGCCAAGGCAAGGCCAGCCTGACGCTCGTGCTGACCCTCGCGGTGCTGGGCGCGATCCTGGGTGACGCCGTCGGCTACGGCATCGGGCGACGTTACGGACCCGGCCTGCAGGCCTCCCGCCTCGGCCGGATCGTCGGTGAGCAGCGGTGGAGCAGCACCGAGCGCTTCCTGCAGCGTCGCGGAGCGCCGGCGGTCTTCTTCGGCCGCTGGACCGCGCTGCTGCGGGCCCTCGTGCCGAGCGCGGCTGGCATGGCCAGGCTCCCCTACCGCACGTTTGCACTGTGGAACGCCCTTGGCGGCGCCCTCTGGGCCACCGCCTGCGTGCTGGGTGGCTACGCGGTCGGCGACGTGGTCGGCCGCTACATCGCTCAGGGCGGCTACGTGCTGATCGGGCTCGTCGTGCTCGCCCTTGTCGTGCACCTGGTGCGCAAGCGACGACCCACCGGCGACCGGGCTACCAGCGACCTGTCCTCGCACTGACGACGACGGCGGCCGCGGCCCCCGCCGTCGAGGTCCGCAGTACCAAATTGCCAAGGCGTACGACGTATCCGCCAGCGGCCCGCAATGCGTCGACCTCGGCAAGGGTCAGCCCACCCTCCGGCCCGACCACGAGCAACACATCGCCGTCGGCCGGCAGCGGAACCGCGGTCAGGGCCAGCTCAGCACCTTCGTGCAGCACCAGCAACGTGCCCACCCGGGCGACGACACCGTCGAGCCGGACCGGTTCGCTGACGACCGGAAACCACGCCCGCCGCGACTGTTTCGCCGCCTCGCGGGCTGTTGATCGCCAGCGCTCCAGAGACTTCTCGCCGCGCTCGCCGTGCCACTGCTGGACGCACCGGGCGGCCGTCCAGGGCAGCACCTCGTCGATACCGGCCTCGGTAGCCAGCTCGACGGCGAGCTCGCCACGATCACCCTTGGCCAGCGCCTGGACCAGCACCAGCCGCGGTGCCGGCTCCGGTTCGACGGTGCGCTGCACGACCTCAAGGCGTACAACGTCCCGGGCGACCCCGGTCACGATGCAGGACGCCCTGGTGCCGCGGCCGTCGACCACGTCGACCGGCTCGTTGGTGCGTAGCCGCCGCACGGTGGCGGCGTGCCGGCCCTCCGGACCGGACAGGACGACCCGGTCGCCAGTGACGTCGTCGGCCAGGAAGACCGGGTTGCTCACCGACCGCGCAGGCGGTCGAAGAACGTGCTGCTGCCGCCGCCGGTCCGGGCCGCCACCCCGGGGCGTTCCTCGCCGCGCAGCGTGGCCAGCTCGCGCAGCAGCCGGATCTGCTCGTCGTCGAGTCTGGTCGGGACGACCACATCGAGGTGCACGAGCAGATCCCCCCGGCCGGTGCCTCGTAGGTGCGGCACCCCGCGGGCCCGCAGGGTGAAGATCTCATCCGGCTGGGTGCCCGGCTGCAGGTCGAGTCGCTCCTCGCCGTCGAGGGTCTCGAGCGGCAGCGTCGTACCGAGGGCGGCGGCCGTGAACGGCAGCGCGATGGTGCAGTGCAGATCGTCCCCGTCGCGGGTGAAGACCGGGTGCGGCCGCTCGTGCACCTCGACGAACAGATCGCCAGAGGGTCCTCCGCCGGGACCCACCTCACCCTCACCGGCCAACCGGATCCGCATGCCGTCCTCGACGCCGGCGGGGACCTTGATGGTCAGCGTGCGGCGGGCCCGGACCCGACCATCGCCGGAACACTCGCCGCAGGGGTGCTCGATGATCGTGCCGGTGCCGGTGCAGCGCGGGCAGGTCCGCGTCGTCATGACCTGACCGAGGAAGGACCGCTGGACCTGCTGCACCTCGCCGCGACCGCGGCAGGTGTCGCAGGTCGTCGGCAGGGTGCCCGGCGCGGTGCCGTCGCCGTGGCAGGTGCCGCAGCGCTCGGCGGTCTCGATGGTCAACTCGCGGCTGGCGCCGAAGGCCGTCTCGGCCAGGTCGCAGTCGATCCGGATGAGGGCGTCGGCGCCCTGACGAGCGCGGCTACGCGGTCCGCGGGCCTGGCCGCTGCCGCCGAAGAAGGCATCCATGATGTCGCCGAGGCCGCCGAACCCCTGGGTGCCGAAGCCGGCGCCCCCGCCGCCGCCGTTCTGCAGCGGATCGCCACCGAGGTCGACGACCTGGCGCTTCTGCGGGTCTGAGAGCACTTCGTAGGCGGCGGTCACCGATTTGAAGCGCTCCTGCGCCGCCGGGTCGGGGTTGACGTCCGGGTGCAGCTCGCGAGCGAGCTTGCGGTAGGCCTTCTTGAGCTGCTCGTCGGTCGCTGACTGCTCGACGCCGAGCAGGCCGTAGTAGTCCGTCGCCACTAGCTGCCGGCCAGGAGTTCGCCGACATAGCGGGCCACGGCCCGCACCTGCGTCATCGCTCCCGGATAGTCCATCCGGGTCGGCCCGAGCACCCCCAGCCCGGCGTACGCGCCGGCCTCCGGGCCGTAGCCGACGGTCACCACGGACGTGGACCGAAGTCCCTCCACACTGTTCTCCTCGCCGATCTTGACGTGCACGGTGGTGGGGTCGTTGGCCTCACCGATGAGCTTGAGCAGGACGACCTGCTCCTCGAGCGCCTCGAGGACCGGCCGCAGCGTCAGCGGGAAATCAAGCGCGTGCCGGGTCAGGTTGGCGGTACCAGCGAGCGCGACCCGCTCCTCCGGCCGCTCGACGAGGGTCTCCAGGACGACCGCCATCAGGCTCGTCAACACCGGCCGGATGCCGGCCGGGGCGGCGTCGGG
>JAYUMN010000265.1:0-6042 GCA_043762595.1 Frankiales bacterium | reverse complement strand
ATCCTGGCAGCAGCAGGTCTGTACGCGCTGGACCACCAGCTGGTCAGGCTGGCCGAGGACCATCAGCGGGCCGCGCTGATCGGCGCTGCCGCCGGGGTGCAACCAGCTACCAACATCGTGCCGATCACCGTCGCTGACGGCCGCGCGTTTGCCGCGGCGGCTCGTGAGCTGGGCGTCCTGCTGTCGGTGGTCGGGCCGCACCGGGTGCGTCTGGTCACCCACCTCGACATCGACGACGCCGGTGCTGAGTTCGCGGCCGACGTGATCGCGCGGCTGCTGTCAGACGAGCCGGCGGCCGACCAGCGGGGGTAGCTCCCGGCAGGTCGCAGCGAGCTCGGCGAGCAAGGCTCCGTACAACGCCTGTGGACCGTCGCACAGCGCCGCCGTCGGGTCGGGATGCACATCGACGATGACCCCGTCCGCGCCAACGGCGATCGCGGCCCTGGTCAGCGGCACCACGAGATCGCGCTTGCCGCCCGAGTGGGACGGGTCGACAATGACCGGCAGGTGCGAGAGTCCCTGCAGGACGGGCACTGCGGCGATGTCGAGGGTATTGCGGGTGCCGGTCTCGAAGGTCCGGATGCCCCGCTCGCACAGCACGATGTCGAGGTTGCCGCGTTGCGCGACGTATTCCGCGGCCATCAGCCACTCCTCGTAGGTGGCCGTCATCCCGCGCTTGAGCATCACCGGCTTGCCGGCGCTGCCGGCGGCCTGCAGCAGAGCGAAGTTCTGCATGTTGCGGGTGCCGATCTGCAGCATGTCGGCCCATTCGGCGACCAGTGGTACGTCGGCGGCGTCGACGACCTCGGTGACGATCGGCAGGCCGGTCTGTTCGCGGACCTCGGCCAGGATGCGCAGCCCTTTCTCGCCGAGGCCCTGGAAGGCGTACGGGCTCGTCCTGGGCTTGAAGGCGCCGCCCCGCAGGAGCGTGGCCCCGGCTGCCTTGGCCATCTCGGCCGCGGCGAGGGTCTGCTCGGGGGTCTCGACGGCGCAGGGGCCGGCGATCAGGGTGAAGGTGCCCGGCCCGATCGGGACCCCGCCGACGGTGACGGTGGTGGCTTCGGGGTGGTTCTCGCGGCTGACCAGCTTGTAGGGCTTGCTGACCCGGACGACCTCGCCGACGCCCGGCATCGCCCGTAGGTTGAGGCCCTGAAAGGCCACGACATCGCCGACCAGCCCGACGATCGTGCGCTGGACACCGCGACTGACGAAGGCAGCACCACCGGCCGCTTCGACGCGGGCGACGACGGCCTCGACGAGCTCGGGGGCAGCGCCGGGGCGCATCACGACGACCATGGAAAAGCCTCTCAGGAACGAAGAGAGCCCCGGGCAGGTGCCCGGGGCTCGTGGTGGTCAGGGTGCGTCAGCAAGCGCCCGACCGGGAGACCCGGGTCGGGAAGCCATACCACGTGATCACCACTGGGCGAACTTACCCCACCGGTCGGGCAGCGCGCGGCGCGAGGGACACTCGTGCTTGTGACAACGCCGTTCAGCAGGCTCGGGGCCAGGAAACGCGCCGAGGGAGTCGGGGCCGATCGCCTCCCGCCGGGCCAGTACATCCCCCGCGGCTGGCCTGTCCTGCACTACGGACGGGTGCCGACCTTCAAGCCCGACACCTGGGATTTCAAGGTCTTCGGCCGGACGGCGTCCGGCGACGAGCACACCTGGTCCTGGCCGCAGGTCGGCCACCTGCCGCGCAGCACGGTCGGCGCGGACTTCCACTGCGTCACCAAGTTCTCCCTGCTGGACTGCATCTGGCGCGGCATCGCCACCCGGACCTTCCTCGACCTCGTCCCACCGGCCGCCGACGCCACCCACGTGATGGTCTGGGCCGAGTACGGCTACGGCGCCAACATGTCCCTCGAGGACTTCGGCTCGGACCAGGCGCTGTTCGTGACCCACTTCGGCGGCGAGCAGCTCACCGCCGAGCACGGCTACCCATTGCGGCTCGTCGTCCCGCATCTGTACGGCTGGAAGGGGCCGAAGTGGGTCCGCGCGGTCGAGTACATGTCGCAGGACCGGCGCGGCTTCTGGGAGGAGCGCGGCTACCACAACCGGGCTGACCCGTGGCAGGAGCAGCGTTATTCCTACCAGGAGGAGCCGGGCGACGGCCCCGACGTCTGACCGAGGCCATCGCGGCAGGGGAAGTCGTGAGCCTGCTCCCGCCGTTGTCAGACCTCGAGCCGGCTGGTTGCCCCCTCGGCGCCGCGCCGTGGCCCGACCTCGGTGAGCACCATTGCGGCCAACACGAGCAGCGCCCCGGCCGCCGCCCGCAGCCCGAACGCCTCGCCGGCCACCCCGACTGCGAACACCCCCGAGAACACCGGCTCCATCGTCATCAGCACGGCTGCTCGGGTCGGTGGCATGTGCGCCTGGGCCCAGGTCTGGACGACGAAGGCCAGCGCCGTCGCGGCCAGCGAGGTGAGCGCGATCGCCCCCCAGACGCCTGCGTCGGGCGGCATCGCTAGACCGCGCGGCAGGGCCACCACGGCGCACAGGCCAGCGACGGTGAGCAACTGGACGACGGCCAGCCCGTACACGTCGTACGACGCGGCATGGCGGCCCAGGCCGACGATGTGCAGCGCGAAGGCCGCCGCGCAGCCCAGGGTGAGCAGCTCGCCGGTGCCGACCGAGAAGCCGTGCAGGGAGAGCAGCCCGAGGCCGACCGTAGCGAGCGCGACCGCGGCCCAGGCGGCGCGCCCGGGTGGTTCGCGCAGCAGCAGCGCCGCCCCGAGGGGGGTCAGCACGACGAACATGCCGGTGACGAAGCCGCTGACGGCCGCGCTGGTCGTCTGCAGCCCAAGTGTCTGCAGCAGATAGCCGGCGCCGAGCGCGCAGCCCAGGACCAGCCCGACCCGGCGTCCATCACGGCCCAGCCGGGCGACCGCGCGCGGCCGGAGCAGCAGCATCGCGAGGGCGGCGATGGTGAACCGCCAGGTGAGGAAGTCGGTGACCGGCATCTGCCGGACGGCGTCCTTGACCACGATGAAGGTCGAGCCCCACACAGCTGTTACCCCAAGCAGGGCCAGGGTGGGCCGGTCAAGCACCGGCGGCTGCGGAGCGGCTCACGCGTCGCGTAGCGAGCACAGCAGCTCGATGTCCCGTCGATGCGCGGCGGCGTCGCCCGGGGTCTCGACGATGACCGGGACGTTGCGGGTGGCCGGGTGGCGGAACAGCTCGGCGAACGGGTCCTTGCCGATGTACCCGACACCGATTCCCGCGTGCCGGTCACGGGCTGAGCCGAGCGGATCCTTGGAGTCGTTGGCGTGGACCAGGGCGAGCCGGCCCCGACCGACTGCCTTCACGAGCGCGTCAAGGGTGCGCTTCATGCCGCCGGGCGCCGCGAGATCGTGCCCGGCGGCGAAGGCGTGGCAGGTGTCGAGGCAGACCCCGAGGCGGGGGTGGTTGTCGAGCTGGGCGAACCACGCGCCGAGGTCCTGCACCGTTGCGGCGAGCGCCTGCCCACCACCGGCCGTCGGCTCGATGAGCAGCCGGGGACCGCTGTCGGGGACCTCGTCGAGCACCGGCAGCAGGTGCTCGCGCAACTGCGCCAGGGCTGCGTCCCGGTGCGTCCCCGCGACGGCGCTACCGGCATGTACGACGACGCCGGCCGCCCCGATCGCGGCGCCCCGCAGCAGGGCGTGCCGGACCGCCTCGATGCTCCGGTCCAGGGTCACCTGGGTCGGGGAGCCGAAGTTGACGAGGTAGGGCGCGTGCACGAACGCCGGGATGCCGTCGTCGGCGCAGCGCCGCCGGAACACCTCGTCATGCGCCGGATCGCCCACGCTCGGCGCCCAGCCGCGCGGACTGGAGACGAAGACCTGGACTGCTGCCGCGCCGATCTCGCGGGCGTAGGCCAGTCCCTTCACCAGCCCCCCGGCGACCGGGATGTGGCTGCCCACGACGGATGGTTTGCGGGGTGGCACTCGGCAAGGGTGGCAGACGGGACGGTCAGAACGCGTACAGGGTCACCGTCGACCCACGCCTGACCATCGTGCCGCCGCCGGGACTGGTCCGCAGGACGAGCCCCGGGCCGCCCGGGAAGGCGAGCACGTTGGTCTTCAGTCCAAGGGTCTGCAGGGCGCTGACAGCCCGGTCCCGGTCGCCGCCGGTCAGGTCGGGAACCTTGACGAGATCAGGTCCCTTGCTGACAACCAGGGCGACGGCCGCCCCAAGATCGATCGATCCGCGGCTGGGCGACTGGTCGAGCACACTGTTCTTGCCGACCGCGTCACTGAAGGCCAGGCTGGTCGTCACCACGAAACCTGCCGTGCGGAGCGCCGCCGTCGCAGCCGCTGCATCCTTCCCGCGTACGTCGGGGACGGCGACCTGTTGCACGCCTTTGCTGACGATCAAGGCGACCGGGGTGCCCGGCTTGAGTCGGCTCCCCACCGCCGGGTCGGTGCTTAGGACCACGCCCCGCGCGACGGTGCGGGAAAATGCCAGCGCAGTGCTTCGGTACGCCAGGCCGGCCGCCGCCAGGGCGGACCGGCCGGCCGGCTCGCTCGACCCGACGATGTTGGGCACCGCCCGGCGGTCCGGGCCGAGGGACAGGACCAACGTGACAACGGCGTGCTTGCCGATCCGGGCGCCTGGGCCCGGCGACTGGCCCAGCACCGCTCCGGCCGGGACCGCCTCGCTGGATACCGCTGTGCCGAACCGGCTGCCGAGTCCACCGTTGCTGAGCGCTTGGCTGGCGGCCGCCCGGCCCAGGCCCAGTACGCCGGGGGTCTTTGTGAAACGACCCTCGCCGAGGTAATAGCCGCCGGCTCCGGCGAGCAATGCGAGCATGGCTACGACAGCGATCGCGATACGTCCCCGGCGGGCCCGGCGCGGCCGGGCTGCCCCCGGGGACGAGGGAGCGGGTCCCGAAGCCCGCCCGGGGAGCGGCCCGATGAGGGTGCGGTTGGCCGCGGACTGTTGCCTACCGGACCGGCACACGACGGTGGGGTCGGTCGGCAGGGTGGACCGGAGGGCGCGCACCTCGGTCAGCAGGGCGCGGCCGTCCGCGGGCCGGTCGGCGGGGTTGCGCCGGGTCGCCCGCAGAACGAGGGCGTCGACCGTCGTTGGCAGGTGGGCTACGACGGTCGACGGAGGCGGCACGTCGCTGCGGACGTGCTGCAGGGCGACCGACAGGGGTGTTTCACCGGTGTAGGGCTGCTCGCCGGTCAGGGCCTCCCACAGCAGGATGCCGGCGGCGTAGACGTCGGAGCGCGCGTCGGCGCGGCCGGTCTCGACCTGCTCGGGTGCCAGGTAGGCGACGGTGCCGATGAGCAGTCCGGTGGTCGCAGTGAGGTTGCTGGCCTCGACCGCCCGGGCCAACCCGAAGTCGGCCACCTTGACCCGACCGTCGTCGGCGAGCAGGACGTTTTCGGGCTTGATGTCGCGGTGCACGAGCCCGGCGGCGTGCGCAGCGGCGAGCGCGACGAGCACTGGCTCGATCAGCTCGAGCGCCTCGGCCGCTGGCAGCGCGCCGCGCTCGCGCAGCAGGTCCCGCAGGTTGCGGCCGCGGACGTGCTCCATGACGAGATAGGCGAGTCCGGTGCCGGCGTCGGTGCCCTGGTCGTAGACGGCGACGACTTCGGCGCTGGACAGTCGCGCCGACGCCCGCGCCTCACGGGTGAACCGGGCCACGAACTCCGGGTCATCGGCGAGCGCCCGGTGCATCACCTTGACCGCGACGGTGCGGTCGAGCCGGGTGTCGTTGGCCAGGAAAACCGTGGCCATGCCGCCACGCGCGATGAGGCTGTCGAGGCGGTAGCGGTCATCGAGCAGCCGGCCCACCAGCGGGTCGATGCGTTCCTCGGCGGTCGTCTCCATCGGATCCCCACTGTAGGTCGTCCGGATGCGCGGGCCGGGGAGGCGCGCGAATCCCCGGCGCAGCGCGGCTCAGCCCTGGCGGAACCGCGGGCGAAGGACGGCGACGCTGCGGATGTAATCGTGTGTCTGCGGCAACATCCCCTGCGCCTGCAGCGACCCCAGCCCCTGGTAGTAGCCGGCCAACGCGCCGCGCCAGTCCGCGGTGCTGGCCAGCAACTGGCG
>JAYUMN010000264.1:0-3737 GCA_043762595.1 Frankiales bacterium | reverse complement strand
TCGAGCCGCCGGTCGACTCGAGCGCTCTCGAACCGCTCCTGCCGACCGCCCAGCCGGTGTCGGACGAGCAGGACCCGGAGCTGGCCGCGTACAACCGCTACCTCGCCGAGCTCAACGCGGAGCGCGGGTGACAGGAGCGGCGGCGCTCGTCCGCTATCGCGTGATGGCCTACGTGGTCGGGGTACTCCTGGCCGTGCTGGTGCTCGTCGGGGTCCCTCTGGAGTTCGTCGCGGGCGCCCCCGGGGTCGACCAGGTGCTGGGGACGGCACACGGCTTTCTCTACATCGTGCTGCTGCTGACGGTCGCCGATCTCGGCCTGCGTCGGCGGTTCCCAGCCAAGTGGCTGGTGATCGTGGCGCTGGCGGGCACGGTGCCGTTCCTGTCCTTCGTGGCCGAACGTCAGGTCACCGCCCGGGTGCGAGACGGCCGGCTCTGAGCGACTCGAACTGTGCCCCGGTCGCCCCTAGAAGCCCAGCTCGACGGCGCGTTGGACGGCCGCGGCGACCTGCGTGGGCGCCTCCAGGATGAGCAGGTGACCGCCGTCGAGGTGTCGCAGCTCCGCGCGGGGGAGTCGGCTGGCGAGGTCACGCTGCGCCTTTGGTGGCACGACGGCGTCGCGACCGCCCATCGTGACGACCGACGGCGCCTGCACCTCGCGCAGCCGGCGGGTGATCCCCGGGCCCTCTTTCACTAAGGCCCGCTGCTCAACTGCGAAGGCGCCCCACGCGCCGGTGAGCGACCACAGGCCAAGGGTTGAGGCGAGGGTGGCGCGCTGTGGCGGGTCGAGGTGACTGCCGCTCGTTGCGGCGACTACCGGGGCCATCCGTCGGCCGGTCCGCGCCATGAACTGCGCACTCCCACTGCCGACGCCACGAATGGCCAGCAACCGGTCGGTCCGCGACACGGCCAGCGAGCTGCCGACCGAGCCGAGCAGGCAGAGGGCGGCGATGCGCCGGGGGGCGTCGAGCGCGGCGCGTAGCGCGACACCGCCGCCCCAGGAGTGACCGACGAGGACGGCTCGTTCGACGCCCGCGTCGTCCAGGCGTCGGAGCAGCGCAGCGGCGTTGTGCGCAAAGCCGCCCGCAGGGGTCCCGTCGTAGCCGGGACGGTCCGGGACGAGCAGCCGAAGCCCGCTGAGATGCGGCAGCACGAACCGCCAGTCGGCGGCGCTGCCCGGCTGGCCGTGCAGCAGCACGACCGCAGGGCCCTCGCCGGTCCACCGCCCTCGCACGCTGACCACCTTGTCATGCTGGGTGGCCGTGCCCGTTCGACTAGCTGTCGTAGACCGCGACGCCCGTGGCCGGATCGGCCACCGGCGCCACGTCGGCGATGGTGCGACGCGTGCAACTCGGGTCGTGCTGCCACGACGGCTTGGTGATGTACGCCGAGCAACCGCTGCCCGCGCCGGACCAGACGGTCTCATTCGCCCGCGTGCCGTCGGCGTTGCGGGTGAGGCTCGTGCCGCCGACGGCGGTCACCGTGTTGAAGGCCGCAGGCGACCCGGCGCCGTAGCCGCTGTCAGTGGAGCTGACGGTGATGGCCCCGCCCGGGATCGTGTTACAAGCTCGACTGGATCGCGGTCTCGCTGCTGGACACTTCGAGCCGCCGTAGGAGTTCGAGATGACCTTGGCGCCTTTGGCGGCGGCCGTCCGGACCGCGGTGCCGAGGTCGGTGAAGGAGGAGGCGTTGGCCCCGACGTAGATGATCGGGCAGGTCGGGCAGACGGCGGAGACCATCTCCAGGTCGAACATCTGCTCCTGTCCCCAGCCGGTGTTGTCAGCCAGGAGCGTGGTGCCGTCAGCCTGGTTGTACTGGCTCAGAGTCGCCGTACCCAGCCCAACCGGTCACGGTAGACAAGGTCCGCGGCCGCGGCCGCGGTCGGGTGCGCGTGGCGTCGACGATGGCGATCGCCGGTGGGCCCGGTGGGCCCGGTGGGCCCGGTGGGCCAGTGCACCTTCAGCAGTTGAGCCGGGTTGTAGCCGGACTGATAGGACATTGTGGCGTCCGGGGTGACGTTGCCAACCCTGGTGTCGACGTGCGCGCGACAGTGCGGATGGCCGAGCGGCGCCTGGGCGCAATCGACCTTGCCACCGTGCAGGGCGCCCGTAGGTGACGGGCCCGCGTTGGCGGCGAGTGAGGGGGCAAGTGCGGTGGTCGTGAGGGCGAGGACCGCCAAGGCGAGGATGCGACGACTCATGCAGGATGCTCCGGAGCGTGAGGCCATGCCCCAGGTCTGGGAGGCTGCCGAGCACGCTGTCCCGATTTCCCTTCTTTGTCACGGTCTGTGGCCGACACGCCACTCGCGAGCGGGCCTCAGGCAGCGGCCTGGCGCCGCTTGCCCACCTCGTCCACCGGCTTGGCCGGGCGGGACGGCAGCGACAGCTTGGCGATGCGGCGCAGGACCGTGCCGTACTGGTGCGACAGCGTGCCGCTCGTGTACGGCAGGTCGTAGCGCTCGCACAGCTCCCTAACCCGCGGTGCGATCTCGCCGTAGCGGTTGCTTGGCAGGTCGGGGAACAGGTGGTGCTCGATCTGGTAGGACAGGCGGCCGGTCATGACGTGGAACAGCTCGCTGCCCTCGAGGTTGGCCGAGCCGAGCAGCTGCCGGACATACCAACCGCCGCGGGTCTCTCCCTCGAGTTGGTCCTCGGTGAACTGGCTGACGCCGTCCGGGAAGTGGCCGCAGAAGATGACGGTATGCGTCCAGACGTTGCGCGCGAGGTTCGAGGTGGCGTTGGCGGCCAGCGTGCTCAGCGCCGAGGGACCAGACAGCAGTGGCCACATGAGGTAGTCCTTGACCAGCTGCGGGCGGACCTTCTTCCACAGCTTGCCAAGCCGACCAGCAGCCTGCCGCACGCTCATCTCGCCGCGCGGCACCTTCTCCAGCTCGATGTCGTAGATCGCGATGCCGTACTGGAAGAACGCCGACAGCAGCGCGTTGATCCCGAGCTGACCGAGGTGGTAAGGCTTCCACTCCTGCTCCTCGGACAGCCGCATCACGCTGTAGCCGAGGTCACGGTCCTTGCCGATGATGTTGGTGAAGGTGTGGTGCAGGTAATTGTGGCTGTGCTTCCAATCCTCGGCGGGGGTGGCGTTGTCCCAGTCCCAGGTCGTCGAGTGGATCTCCGGGTCGCGCATCCAGTCCCACTGGCCGTGCATGATGTTGTGGCCGAGTTCCATGTTCTCGAGAATCTTGGCAGTGCTCAGCATCGCAGTCCCGGCCAGCCACGCTGGCGGCAGGATCGAGGCGAGCAGGGTCACCCGACCACCGCTCTCAAGATAGCGGTGGATCTTCACGACTTTCCTGATGTACGCCGCATCGTCGGCTCCCCGGCTGGCCAGGATCTCCTCCCGGATGGCGTCGAGCTCGACCCCGATCGCCTCGACGTCCTCGTCGCTGAGGTGGGCCAGCGCGTCCGACCCGGCGACGATCGGGTCGTTGGAGCGGATGTTCAGGGCAGCTGCGGTCGTCATGGTGGCTCCTTCTCGAACGGGTGAGGTCACAGGTCGATGGCGCAGTTGCCGGCCGGAGCCGAGACGCAGGTCTGGATGAGATCTCCTGGCTCGCCGCGGATGTCGCCGGTTCGCAGGTCCCGCACCTGGCCCTGCAGCAGTGGAACGACGCAGCCGTAGCAGATGCCCATCCGGCAGCCGCTCGGCATCAGGACGCCGGCTGCCTCGCCGGCCTCGAGCAGGGTCCCGGTCACCGGGGTGGTCACCCCCGAGCGAATGAACGT
>JAYUMN010000263.1:0-2611 GCA_043762595.1 Frankiales bacterium | reverse complement strand
TCACGTCGCTGGCGGTGTCCCGGGACGGTGCGCGGGTGGCCATCGTGGCGGCCGGGCGGCTGTTCGTGGGCCGCGTCGAACACCGCGGCGCGGTCGCGGAACGGGTGGCTGGCCTGCTCGCGATCGCCCCGCTGCTGAACGGCGTCGAGGCGGTCGCCTGGGAGACCGGCACCTCGCTCGTCGTGCTCGGCAGGGTGCGCGACACCTTGCTGCCGGTGCGCGTCGCGGTCGACGGGTCGGCCGTGGAGCCCTTCGACGGCCCAGGGCTCCCCGGGCCGCCCACCTCGTTGGCCGCCTCACCGGCTGGGGTCTGGGTCGCGGTCGGCGCCGGCCGGACCGGTCGCCTCTACCGGGTGCGGGGTCATGGGTTCGACGTTGGTCCGACCGGGTCGGCCCCGGTCTACCCGGGCTGATCCACAGATCGCTCCGCGGCCGGCACGGGCCCGACCGGCAGGTCACCCTGGGCTGGTGCTCGACGCCCTGCTCGACCTGGTGCTGCCCGGCGGCTGCGCCGGTTGCGCTGCCCCCGGCGCCGCACTGTGTCGCGACTGTCGGTCGCTGCTCGGCGGCCGGCCGCTGGGGCTGGTCCGGCCCGAGCCATGCCCGGTGGGCCTGCCGCCGCTCGCCGCTGGGACGGCGTACGAGGGTGGTGTCCGGCGGCTGCTGGTCGCCCACAAGGAGCGCGGCCAGACCCGCCTGGCCCGGCCCCTCGGCGCGGCGTTGGCCGGCGCGGTGCGGGTGCTCGGCGTCAGCGGACCGGTGGTGCTGTGCCCGGCCCCGTCCGCGCGGTCGGCGGTGCGCCGACGTGGTCACGACCACGCCCTGCAACTGGCCCGCGCGGCAGCGCGCACCCTGACGGCCGACGGCTATCCGGCCACGGCGTTGGCGCTGCTCGTTCCTGGTCGGCAAGTCGCCGACCAGGCGGGGCTCGGCGCGGCGGCCCGGGCAGCGAATCTGGCCGGTGCTCTGCGCGTCCGGCGAGTCGTCGACGGGCCCGTCGTGATCGTTGACGACCTGGTCACGACGGGCGCCACGCTGGTCGAGGCGACCCGGGCGCTCCGGTCGGCCGGGATGCTCGTCCAGGGCGCGGCGGTGGTCGCGGCGACGGCCCGTCGACACGGCTCACCCGAACGGGCGTGAGCGCTGTGCAGGGCAGGCGCCGAGGTCTACGGTCAATGTCCGAGACGCCCCGACGGGCGTCCGCGGCGTCGCGAAAAGGAGGGTGACCGCTCGACCGCCTCCGCGCAGCGGGCGCGCCGGCAGCACACCTGCAGATTTCGAGGGAGAGCGCGTGGACATCGTCGTCAAGGGCAGGAACGTCGAGGTACCGGAGCACTTCCGGCAGCACGTCGCCGAGAAGATGGCCCCCTCGGAACGTCTGGACTCGCGGGTCTTCCGCCTCGATGTCGAGCTCAGCCACGAGCGAAACCCACGACAGTCCGAGCGCTGCCAACGTGTCGAGATCACCTGCCTGTCCAAGGGACCGGTCATCCGGGCGGAGGCCTGCGCGGCCGACTATTACGCAGCGCTCGACGCCGCGACGCTCAAGCTCGAGGCCCGGCTACGCAAGGCGCACGACCGCCGCCGGGTGCATCACGGCCTGCGTACCCCGCCGTCTGTCGGTGAGGCCACCTCCGGCCTGGTCGCCCCGCCGCCGGCGCAGGACCCGGGTGCCGCCGCGCCCGTCGACGACGGTGACGACACCATCGAGCTCATCGTCCGCGACAAGACGCACGGGGCGACGCCGATGACCACCACCCAGGCGTTGCACGAGATGGAGCTGGTCGGGCACGACTTCTTTCTGTTCGCCGACGCCCAGAGCGGGTTGCCGAGCGTCGTCTACCGCCGGCACGGCTACAACTACGGCGTGATCCGGCTCGAGGCGGGCTGACCAGCGGGGCCGTCGGTCGCGGTTGCCAGCTGGCCTGCCGTGTCATCATTTGCCCGCGTCCCGATGCATGCAGCCCTGGAGGCCCGCAATGACCGACAAGCCCCATGCCGGACCCGGCGCGCTGGCGGTCGACCCCATCCGCGTGCTGGTCGTCGACGACCACGCACTGTTTCGTCGCGGCCTGCAGATGGTGCTCGAGCAGGAGCCGGACATCGAGGTCGTCGGCGAGGCGAGCGACGGGAGTGAGGCGGTCGAGCAGGCCGCTGACACGCTGCCCGACATCGTGCTGATGGATGTCCGGATGCCTAAGCGCGGCGGCATCGACGCCTGTACGGCGATCCACGAGATCGTCCCGTCGGCAAAGATCATCATGCTGACTATCTCCGATGAGGAGGCCGACCTTTACGACGCCATCAAGGCCGGCGCGATGGGTTACCTGCTCAAGGAGATCTCGATCGAGGAGGTGGCGTCGGCCATCCGGGCGGTCCACGGCGGGCAGTCGCTGATCAGTCCGTCGATGGCCAGCAAGTTACTCACCGAGTTCGCGTCGATGATCAAGCGGTCCGACGATCGCCAGCAGGTCCCCACGCCGCGGTTGACCGACCGCGAGATGGAGGTGCTGAAGCTCGTCGCGAGGGGGTTGAACAACCGCGACATCGCCAAAGAGCTGTTCATCAGCGAGAACACGGTCAAGAACCACATCCGCAACATCCTGGAGAA
>JAYUMN010000262.1:0-2577 GCA_043762595.1 Frankiales bacterium | reverse complement strand
ACGGTGAACTTGAAGTGCTTCACGACGTTGGTGACGTACGCCGCGCTGCGGTCGACCCCGGCCGCGTCGAGCGCCTGCACGAGCAGCTGGCCGGCGGGGCCGACGAACGGCACGCCCCTGGTGTCCTCGGAGTCGCCCGGCTGCTCGCCGACCAGCATCAGCCGGGCCGCGGCGCTCCCCCGACCGAACACGGTCTGGGTGGCCGGTTCGTGCAGCGGGCAACCGGCGCACCCGGCGGCCGCAGCGCGTAACGCGTCGAGATCCCGGGCGGCGGGCAGGAAGGCGGCCGCGGTCGGCCAACTGTCGTCTCGTCGATTCATGGGCAACTCGTACCCCGGTGCGGTGATCCCGAGCCCCGCCGGGCGATCTGGGGCAGCCCCCGCAAAGATCATCCAGGTGCCCAGGCTTCCGTGGGCGCTCCTTCGTCTGGCACGTGGTGGTTGCGACGGGCAGCGTTGCGGTGCAGTGACCACAACTGCAGTGACGCGGATGTGTTCATGAAGCGGGCCACGCTCGGTGGCGCTCAAGGGTCCTTTCGATAGGTGAGCCTTTGCTGCTGTTGTGGTCGTGCCGGTCGGCAGCACCCGCACGTTCGCCGCGGATCACCGATTGCGGCCGGGTTCACCGGGCTGAAACCTCGGGCCGGACGCACGACGGGCTCGGCGGCCCCCACTGCTCCCATGGCAGTGGCCCTTGATGCTAGGGAATGTCGGATTTCGACCTGTCACACCACGGGGGAAGTGGCCCGAGCGGCCGCACGGCGCCCTTTCGCCTCGATCCACAACAGCTCGGGCACCTGGATGATCTTTGCGGAGTTGCCCAGGCATTCCGCGGATCATCAATGTGTGGCGGGGGCGGCGCCGACGCTCAGCGGCGGTCGCGCAGCTCGGCGTACCGGCGCAGGGTCTCGGCCCGCTCGACCGGGTGGTCGACGATAGGCGCCGGGTAGCCGGCCGGCGGGCCGCCCGGCAGGGTCCACGGCTCGTGCACGGCCTTGCCGGCCACCTCGCGCAGCTCGGGCACCCAGCGCCGGATGTAGTCGCCGGCCGGGTCGTAGTCGTGGCCCTGCTTGACCGGATTGAAGACCCGGAAATACGGCGAGGGATCGGTACCGGTGCCGGCGACCCACTGCCAACCCTGCTGGTTGGAGGCCAGGTCGCCGTCGCGCAGGTGCTGCATGAACCAGCGCGCGCCGCGCCGCCAGTGCAAGTGCAGGTCCTTGGTGAGGAATGACCCGACGATCATCCGCACCCGGTTGTGCATCCACGCCTCGCCCAGGAGCTGCCGCATCCCGGCGTCCACGATCGGGTAGCCGGTTCGGCCGTAGGCCCAGTCGTCGAACCGCTGGTCGGCCTGTGCGCCGGTGTCGTAGTCCAGCCCGGCCATCGGCACCTGGAGTTCACGGCGCGCCGAGCTCGGCCGCTGCCAGAGCACATCGGCGTAGAAGTCACGGAACACGATCTCCCGGCGGAACGCCTCGCCGCCCTCACCGGTGGGCAGCCCGGCGAGGAGCGTCCGTGGGTGCAGGCAGCCGTACTTGAGGTGGACCGACAGCCGCGACGTGCCATCGACGCCGGGCAGGTTCCGCCGCTCGTGATAGGTCGCGACCTGCTCGCCGAGGAACTCCGTCCACCGGGCGCGCGCCGCCAACTCGCCGACCGGCGGCAGCTGCACGTCACCGAGCTCGGGGTCAGCGGGGATGCCCTCGGTGTCGAGACCACCTTGGCTCCAACTGATGTTGCGTGGTTGTCGGGCTGGTGAGTGAAGTCCACGGGCCGTCCAGGCGCGGTAATACGGGGTGTAGACCTGGTACGGCGAGCCGTCCCCCTTGACCAGCTGGCCGGGCGTCACGCCGTACGGCGAGCCGGTCGCGACCAGCGGCACGTCGATCGCTGCCAACGAGGCCGCGACGCCTTCGTCCCGGCGCCGGCCGTACGGCGCGTGGTCGCTGCTGATGTGCACCGAGGATGCGCCGCTGTCGCGGACGATCCGGGGGAGCACCTCGATCGGGTCGCCGGTGAGAATTCGCAACGTCCGGCCGGTTCGCTCCTCGAGCTCGCGCAGGCAGCGGTAGAGCACCGCCAGCCGGGGCGCGCCGGACGGGCCGCGCAGCGCGTCGTCCAGCACGAAGATCGGGACGACCTCGTCGGCGGCGGTTGCCGCGGCAAGCAGGGCGGGATGGTCGGCGAGCCGCAGGTCGCGGCGGAACCACAGCAGGGCAGTCGTCACGACGGCACGGTAAGCGGGCCGGGTCGCGGGCGCCCGTCCAGCCTGAGGTAAGTGCTTTGTTACCTTTCCGCCGGGTGACATCTGGTGATCAAGGGGCATCCACGGACGGACGCACTCCCGACCATCACAAGGACCCCCATGACGCAACACCTCGCGGCTGTCGACTTCGGCGGTGCCGTGACCGATGGTTTCCGGACCATTGCGACGTTCATCCCGAAGCTGATCGGCTTCTTGCTCATCCTGATCGTCGGCTACTTCATCGCAAAGATCATCTCAAACATCGTCGGAAAGCTGCTCCGGCGGGTGGGCTTCGACGGGGTGGTCGAGCGGGGCGGCATCAAGCGGGCG
>JAYUMN010000261.1:0-10793 GCA_043762595.1 Frankiales bacterium | reverse complement strand
ACCCAGGGAGCCCAAGGCGTTGTCCCTTGAACGACGGACCCGACTCCAACGGCTCCCGGTGTGCCGGCTGGCTGCGTTCCCTCACATCAGACCTTGTTCATCCCCAACGTCACGACCGACGTCGGATTGTCCCCGCCCTACAACTGGCTGTTCACCCTCTTCGGTCAGTTCTTCGACCACGGCGTTGATCAGACGGTCAAGGGTGGCGGCACTGTGTTCGTCCCTCTCAAGGCTGACGACCCGTTGATTCCGGGCCCGGACCACGTGCTCGGCATCAACTGCAGCGACCCCGACCCGCTGGCCCGTTCTGCGGCGTGCGCGGATGACCTACCGGCCAGCAAGCGGTTCATGGTGCTGACCCGAGCACAGAACCAGCCTGGTCCAGATGGCGTCCTTGGCACAGCTGACGACATTCAGGACGCGAAGAACACGGACTCGCCCTGGGTCGACCAGAGCCAGACCTACGCCTCGCACGCGTCACACCAGGTCTTCGTCCGCGAATACGTCAACAACGCTGCTGGCCGGCCGGTCTCGACCGGTGCGCTGCTTGGCGGTCCGGCTGGTCCGACGGCGGGTGGCATGGCCACCTGGACGACGGTCAAGGCGCAGGCCGCGACGCTGCTTGGGCTCCAGCTCGTGGACACCGATGTCACGGACATCCCGATGTTGGCCGCGGACGCCTACGGCAAGTTCATCCCCGGTCCACTACGTGGGCTGCCGCAATACGTCACGAAGCATCGCGGGTTGGTGGAGGGCAACACAGCCAACCCCGTGTCCGTCCCGACCCAGCGGGTTGTCTCCGACGGCGGCACGACGGATCTCAGCAACATCCTCACGTCAGCGACGGCGGTGTTCACCCAGGACGACGTCGGCTCGGCCATCAGTGGCTCGGGTCTGCCAATCTCGACCACCATCGCCTCGGTCCAGTCGCCGACGCAAGTGACCATGACGGCCAATGCGACCGCTACGGCGACCGGCGTCACGGTCAAGATCGATCCGGGCACCCCGCACTTCGACACGCCCTTCCTGACCGACATCGCCCACAACGCCGACCCGAGCCCGGTCGATACCGACCACAACCCGGCAACCCCGCCGGTCGCACCGACTCCGGACCTGGATCTCGTGGCGTCCGCTGACTTCGCGAACCAACCGCCAGGCACCTACGACGACGAGATGCTGAACGCGCACTTCATCGCGGGTGACGGTCGCGTCAACGAGAACATCGGTCTGACCACCGTCCACCAGATCTTCCACTCCGAGCACGACCGCTTGGTCGGGGACATCGAGAACACCCTCACCAGCGACACCTCACCCAGTGGCGTCGCCGCGCTGCAGGAGTGGAAGTTGGCTGCTGGTGCAGCCGGCTGGAACGGCGAGCGAATCTTCCAGGCCGCTCGTTTCGTCACCGAGATGGAGTATCAGCACCTGGTCTTCGAGGACTTCGCTCGGAAGGTCCAGCCGGCGATCAACCCGTTCCAGCCCTTCGCGTTCACCCAGACCGAGCTGAACCCGGCTATCAAGGCCGAATTCGCCCACGCCGTCTACCGCTTCGGTCACTCGATGCTCACCGAGACGATCTCGCGCAACAACGAGGACCAGCCAGGACCAGACGGCGTGTTCGGGACGTCCGACGACACCAAGGGGAGCACCAACGACATCTCGCTGTTGAAGGGGTTCCTGAACCCGCCCGAGTACACCAACGGCGGTCCGGCGGGTCAGCTGACGTCCGAGCAGGCTGCCGGCAGCGTCATCATGGGTATGTCCGACCAGATCGGTAGCGAGCTCGACGAGTTCGTCACCGAGACGCTGCGCAACAACCTGCTCGGTCTTCCCCTGGACCTGGCCACGATCAACATCACCCGGGCCCGGTCTGAGGGCATCCCGAGACTGAACGTCCTGCGTCGCGAGCTGAACGCCTCGACCAACGACGCCCAGCTCAAGCCTTACACCAACTGGATCGACTTCGGGCAGAACCTCAAGCACCCGGAGACGCTTATCAACTTCGTTGCGGCCTACGGCCAACACCCGACCATCCGCTCTGCCAACGCCGGGCCTGACCTGACCTTCGGCAACACCGATGACGCTCCGGCGACGTCGGTCTCACGTCGGAATACGGCACGCAAGATCGTCAGTCCGGACGCGCTCGCGGGTGACGTGGCTCCTGCTGACGCTGCGGACTTCATGAACAGTGTCGGCGCCTGGGCCAACAGCGGCACCAGCTCGATCACGGGCCTGGACGACGTCGACCTGTGGATCGGCGGGCTCGCCGAGAAGACCAACCTGTTCGGTGGTCTGCTGGGCAGCACGTTCAACTACGTGTTCGAGAGCCAGCTGACCGACCTGCAGAACGGCGACCGCTTCTACTACCTGGCTCGGACGCCAGGGATGAACCTGCGGACCCAGCTGGAGGGCAACTCGTTCGCGGAGCTGGTCCAGCGCAACACGAATGCACACAGCCTGAAGGCCGACGCGTTCGCTACCGCTGACTGCAAGTTCGAGCTGAAGAACCTGGCGGGCACCGCGGCCGGGTTCGCTCAGTTCGGCAACGTCGTCGCCAACGATCCTGCTTCGGCGTGCGATGAGACGGCGCTGCTGATCCGTATGTCCGACGGGACGATGAAGTACCGCGAGAGGAACACGGTCAACCCGTCAGGCATCAACGGTCAGAGCGTGTACAACGGCACCACGGGTGTCGACCGGATCTACGGCGGCAACGACAACGACACTTTCTGGGGCGGGGTGGGGAACGACATCATCGACGGTGGTGGCGGAGCTGACGTCGCTCTGGGCGGTGCTGGGAACGACATCATCACCGACTTCGCGGGCGATGACATTCTCAAGGGCGGGCCCGGTAACGACGCGATCGACGCCGGCCCGGGCCTGGACATCATCATTCCCGGTGATGGGGACGACTTCACCAACGGTGGAGCCAACACCAACGCCACCTTCGCCGGCGCCGGTGACGACAAGGTCATCGGTGGCCAGGGGCCGGACGAGGTGATCGGTGATAGCGGCAACGACTGGGAGGAAGGTGGCGACCAGCCTGACCTGCTCATCGGGGACAGCAGCAACCTGTTCTTCCTCGACACCAGTCAGCGGCCTGGACACGACATCATGGTCGGCCAGGGCGGCGACGACGACTACGACATGGAGGGTGGGGACGACATCGGTGTCGCCGGCCCGGGCATCGAGAAAGTCGCCGGCGGTTCGGGCTTCGACTGGGAGATCGGTCTCGGCGACCCCCAGCCGCAGGACGCCGACCTGGCGCTGCCGATCGCTCCTGCCGGGGTCGTGCCGATCGGTGTGCGTGACCGGTTTAACGAAGCGGAGGGGCTGTCGGGCTGGAAGTTCGACGACATCCTGCGCGGTGACGACATCGTGCCGGCCGCGCGCGGCGGCGCCGGCTTCATCGGGTGCGACGTGCTGGACCAGAGTGGCCTGGACCGCATCGCCGGTCTGGACCCGCTGGTGCGGCCACTGAACACCCCGTTGGCAACAGTCGTCGCGCAGTCCGCGTCGAACTACTGCCCGCTGCTCAGCGGAACCAACGTCTGGGGCGACGGCAACATCCTGCTCGGTGGCGGTGGCAGCGACCTGATGGAGGGTCGTGGCGCCAACGACGTCATCGACGGCGACCGCTACCTCAGCGTTCGGCTCAGCGTTCGCACGAACGCTGCAGATGCGTTGTCCGAGGTGGGCAGTGCGGTCGTGACCAACGCCCTCCAAACGGCCATGGCCAGCCAGTACCTGCGTGACAGCACGGGAGCCCTCACCGGGCCCACCTTGCAGCAGGCGGTCTTTGCGGGCACGGTCGACCCGGGCAATATCGTCGCGGTCCGCGAATTGCTCTCGGACGCGACCGGGACCGACACGGCCCTGTTCTCAGGTCCTCGGTCGAACTACTCGATCACCGCCACGGCCGCCACCTTGACCGAGCTGGCAAAGGTGACGGTGACCCAGACCGGCGTAAACGTCGTCGGCCAGAAAGCGAATGACGGCATCGACACGGTCCGCAACGTGGAGGCGCTGAAGTTCTCTGATCAGACCCTGCTCGTGCAGGTCCCGGGCGCACCGACCATCGGCACCGCCTCGGCCACTGCGGGTGCGTTCACCACCGGGAGTGCGACGGTCACCTGGACCGGCCCGGCTGTTGTCGTCGGCGCTCCGGCGATCACCAGCTTCCAGATCGTCGCGACTCCCACGTCTGGGATTGCCCCGGTCGTGACGCGGACCGGGATCGCCCGGACCGCGCTCAGCGGCACCGTGACCGGCCTGGTCAACGCGACGACGTACACCCTGCGGGTGCGCGCCGTGAACCTGTTCGGTCCTGGCCCGCTGTCGGCGCCGTCCAACGCGGTCACCCCGGTTGGGCTGGCAACAGCCCCTACCGCGGTGGTCGCCACCCGCGGCAACACGCTGGTCAACCTGGGGTGGACCGCCCCGTCCAGTGACGGAGGTTCGCCGATCACCGGCTATCAGGTCCAGGTTCGCACCGGAGCCACCGTGGTGCGTACGGACCTCATCTCGGGGACCGCGACGACCGCGGCGATCACCGGTCTGACGAACGGCACGGCGTACAACTTCCGGGTCCGGGCCAGCAACGCCAACGGACCAGGCGCCCTGTCGCTCCCATCGAACACGGTCACCCCGGCGACCGTGCCGGACATCCCGGTGATCGGCCTCGCGACGGCTTCGGCCACCGCGACGACCGCCGGCTCGGCGACCCTCACGTGGACGGCTCCGTTGAACGGGGGCTCGGCGATCACCAGCTACCAGATCGTCGCGACACCCACGACCGGCACCACGGTGACGCGGACCGGTATTGCGGCGGCGGCTACCTCCGGCACAGTCACGGGTCTGGTCAACGGCACGACATACACCCTCCAGGTGCGCGCCGTGAACAACCTGGGATCGAGCCCGCTGTCCGCGGCGTCGAACCCGGTGACGCCGACCGGAGTCGCAGTGACGCCGACATCGGTCATCGCCGTCCGTGGCGACACCCAGGTGAGCTTGAGTTGGACCGCACCGTCGACGAACGGTGGTGCAGCGATCACCAGCTGGACGGTGCAGGTGCGCAACGGTGCAACAGTCGTGCGCACCGACACCATCACAGGCCCCACACCCAGTGCGACTATCACCGGGCTGACCAACGGGACGGCGCACAACTTCCGGGTTGCTGCCGTCAACGCGAACGGCACGAGCCCGCTCTCAGTCGCGTCCAACAGCGTCACCCCGGCGACCACCCCGGGCGCACCGGTGCTCGGCGCGGTGACACCCGGGGCGCCCGGTGGTGCGCTGACGGTGACGATCAACTGGACGTCACCGGCCAGCAACGGTGGTTCGGCGATCAGCGGCTACAGCGTGACGGCCTACAACCCGGACGGGACGCAGAACCAGAGCTTCAACGCTTCCTCGGCGCTTCGGTCGCTCACGTTCACCCTCACGGTGGCGGGCCCGTTCACCTTCGACGTGCAGGCCTTCAACGTCGTGGGAACCGGCGCGCTCTCGGCCCGGTCCGCCCCGACGAACGCGGCCTAGTCGGGCTCGCCGCACAGCGGGCGGCAGACCAGCTCCGCTGAGCAACAGCACAGCACAGCACAGGACGTGGAGGGGGTGGCCTGCGGGCCACCCCCCCCGCCATGCGACCACCCTGTTCGGTGCACCGCGGTGACGTGCAGAACACTGGTGGCGCCACAGGTTCGATGCAGCAGAACGAGGAGAGGTCCACTGGCATGAGAGCGACGCAGCGGTACAGCCGGGTTGTCATCAGTGGTCTGGCGCACGTGGATGCTCCGCACGTGGTGACCTCCGCTGAGATCGAGACCCGGCTGGCTCGGACGCTCGACCGGCTGGGCGTCGAGCCCGGGCTGCTCGAGAGCCTGTCGGGGATCAAGGAGCGCCGGGTCTGGGACGACGGGACGCAGCCGAGCGAGGTGGCCGCGAGGGCGGGCGAGTTGGCGTTGACTGACAGCGGCGTGGACCGGGGCGACGTCGGCGCGCTGCTCAACACCTCGGTCTGCCGGGACTATCTTGAGCCGTCGACGGCGAGCCTGGTGCACGGCCGGATGGAGTTGCCGGCCGAGGCCGTGAACTTCGACGTCGGCAACGCCTGCCTGGGGTTCATCAACGGCATGAACGTCGTCGCCTCGATGATCGAGCGGGGCGAGATCGACCACGGGCTGGTCGTCGACGGCGAGACCAGCCGCTTCACCGTCGAAGCCACCATCGACCGGCTAGCGTCCGAGGACTGCGACGATCAAATGTTCCGCGAGCAGTTTGCGACGTTGACGTTGGGTTCGGGGGCCGTCGCGATGGTCTTGTCACGCGATGACTCCACCGACGCTGGCGCCCGTTACCTCGGTGGGATGAGCCGGGCCGGCACGGCGCACGCCAACCTGTGCACCGGGCATGTGCACGAGATGCGCACCGACACCAAGGGTCTGCTGCTCGCCGGCCTCGAATTGGCAGCACACACCTGGAAGGAGGCAGTGGCGTCCTTCGACTGGGACCCGCAGACGGTCGACACCTTCGTCGTCCACCAGGTCAGCAAGGTGCACACCAGGGCCGTGTGCGACACCCTGGGCCTGGACATCGACCGGTTTCCGCTGATCTACCAGCACTTCGGCAACATTGGTCCGGCGGGTGTACCCACCGTCTTGTCGCGCGCCGTGCAGGACGGCACCGTCTCCGCTGGCGACCGGGTCATGCTGATGGGTGTCGGCAGCGGAATCAACGTGGCGGCCGCCGAGATCGCGTGGTGACGTCCCCCCTCGCGGGATGGCCCTACCCCCGGCGCACCGTCGACGTCGGTGGGCACGCCATGGCGTTCGTCGACGAGGGCCATGGCCCGCCGGTGCTGCTTGTCCACGGCAACCCGACGTGGTCGTTCTACTACCGCTCCCTGCTGGCGGCGCTCCCGCCGCTGGGCCTCCGGGCGATCGCCCCCGACCACATCGGGATGGGCCGTTCGGACAAGCCGTCGGCGGACGCCTACCCGCACACGCTGTCCCGCCGGGTCGAGGATCTCGGTGCGTTCATCGACGGCCTCGACCTGACCGGACCGATATCGCTGGTGGTGCACGACTGGGGCGGCGCCATCGCGTTGGCCTGGGCGGTCGACAACCCCGACCGCGTCAAACATCTGGTGCTGCTCAACACCGGGGCGTTTCCGCTGCCACCGGCCAAGGCGCTGCCCTGGACCCTGCGGGCCGCGCGGCTCCCGGTGCTCGGGGACGTTGCGGTCCGGCGGCTCAATGCGTTCAGCCTGGGCGCTCTCGTGCTCGGCTCGGGCCGTCGCTGGCTGCCGGCCGAAGCCCGCGCCGGGCTGCTCGCGCCGTACGACAGCCCGGCGAACCGGGTCGCGGTCTCGCAATTCGTCCGGGACATCCCGCTCGCGCCGAGCGATCCTGCGTACGCCGTACTGGCCCGCACCGAGCAGCGGCTGCACCTGCTCCAGGACATCCCCACGTTGATCTGCTGGGGGATGCGGGATCCCGTGTTCGACGATGTGGTGCTCGACCACCTGGTCTCGCTGCTGCCTAAGGCTGACGTGAACCGGTTCGCCGACGCCGGCCACTATGTCCTGGAGGACGCGGCCGACCGCATCGTCCCGCTGGTGTCGCGCTTGCTCGCGCCGTGACTCGGGCCCTCGACGGCCTCGTCGCCGACCAGGCCCGGGCGGCCCCGGACCGGATCGCGCTCGCGTTGCCAAGGGGCACCGGCTTTCGCACCACGACGTACGCCCGGCTGGACGCCCGCGTCGACGCGGTCGCCGCCGGGCTCAGCCGTGCCGGCGTGCAACCGGGGATGCGCACCGCCTTGCTCGTGCCGCCGATCGAGGACTTCTTCGTGCTGGCGTTTGCGCTGCTGCGGCTGCGGGCGGTGCCGGTGCTGATCGACCCCGGTATCGGCCAGGCCAACGTGAAGGGCTGCCTGGCCGAGGCGGCGCCGGAGGCTTTCATCGGGGTTGCCAAGGCCCATCTTGCCCGCCGGCTGCTCGGCTGGGCGCCGACCGCGTGGGTGCTGGTGACGGCCGGCGCTGGTCCCGCGCTGGGTGGCCGGACACTGCGCCGGGTCGAGCAGGACGGTCGGTGGCGGCTGCCCTTTGTCGCACCGCGACGGCCCGAGGGTGCGCCGGCGGCCATCGTGTTCACCAGCGGCAGCACCGGCCCGCCCAAGGGCGTCGAGCACGGCGAGCAGCAGCTTTTCGCCCAGGCCGAGTTGGTCCGCTCGCTCTACGACCTCGTTCCCGGCGAGATCAGCCTGTCCACCTTCGCGCCGTTCGCGCTGTTCGGCCCGGTGCTCGGCATGACCACCGTCGTCCCGCGGATGGACGCGACCCGGCCCGCCGACGTGGTGCCCGCCCGCGTCGTACGGGCAGCGAACCGCTTCGGCGCCACCGTGCTGTTTGGCTCGCCAGCGCTGCTCGACACGCTCAGCCGGGCCGGCGGCTCGATGCCGACGCTCCGGCGGGTGATCTCCGCGGGCGCGCCGGTGCCGCGCAGCGTTCAGCGGCGGACCCTTGCGATGCTCGGCGACGGCGCGCAGATCTACACGCCGTACGGCGCGACCGAGGCGCTGCCGGTGGCCTCGATCGGCAGCGACGAGCTGCTTGCCCTGCCCGAGATCGGCATCTGTGTCGGGCGTCCGGTGCCCGGTGTCGAGGTCGCTCTCATCCGGGTCACCGACGACCCGATCCGCGAGCTCACCCCCGACCTGCTCATCGAGGGCGTGGGCGAGGTCGGTGAGGTGCTGGTGCAGGGGTCCGTCGTCAGCCCGGCGTACGCCGACCGACCAGCCGCGACCGCCGCGGCCAAGGTGCTGTGGGACGGCCAGATCGCCCACCGCATGGGCGACCTCGCCAGTTGGGACGAGCACGGCATGCTGTGGTTCGCCGGTCGCAAGGCACACATCGTGCACGCCGTACACGGGCCGATGTACAGCGTCCCGTGCGAGGAGGTGTTCAACCTGCACCCGCTGGTGCGCCGGTGCGCCCTGGTCGGCATCGGACCGGTCGGCCAGAGCACCCCGGTGCTGTGCGTCGAGCTCGAACCTGGCCGCACCGGCAGCGACGCGCAGACGCAGGAACTGTTGGCGCTCGGCCGCGCCGATGAGCGCACTCGGAGGATCGAGATCATTCGCTATCACCCCGGTCTGCCCGTCGACATCAGGCACAACGCCAAGATCGACCGGGCCAAGCTCGCTACCTGGGCGGCGGCGCAGTGAGGGCGCTGGTCACCGGCGGGGGAGGCTTCCTCGGCGGAGCGATCGTCCGCGCGCTGCTCGCCCGCGGCGACGACGTCGTGAGTTTCGCCCGCGGCGACTACCCGGCATTGCGTGAGCTGGGCGTCCAGACCGTCCGCGGCGACCTTGCCGAGCCGGCCGCCGTTCTGATTGCGGCGCAGGGCTGCGACATCGTGCTGCACGTCGCCGCCAAGGCTGGCATCTGGGGCCGCGCGGCCGACTACGAGCGCAGCAATGTCGCGGGCACCCGCAGCGTCATTTTGGCCTGCCGGACCCTCGGCATCAGCCGCTTGGTGCACACCAGCACCCCGAGCGTCGTGCACGACGGGGGCGACATCGCCGGTGGTGACGAGTCGCTGCCCTACGCCACGCAGTTCCGCTCCGACTACCCACGCACCAAGGCCGCCGCCGAACGCCTGGTCCTCGGTGCTGCCGACGACGGGCTTGCGACCGTCGCGCTGCGCCCGCACCTGGTGTGGGGCCCCGGCGACACCCAGCTGGTGCCGCGCATCCTGGACCGGGCCCGGCGCGGCCGGCTGCGGTTCGTCGGCACCGGCGAGGCCTTGATCGACACGACGTACGTCGATGACGCGGCAGCGGCCCACCTGTGCGCCGCCGATCGGCTGGCCCCGGGGTCGCCGTGCTCGGGCCGGGCCTACTTCATCAGCTCCGGCGACCCCCGGCCGGTGCGCGAGGTCGTCAACGCCATCCTGGCCGCCGGGGGGCTGCCGCCGGAGCGCCGGACCGTGCCGCTCCCCATTGCCGAGGCAGCTGGAGCGGTGGCCGAGACGGTGTGGCGACTGCTGCGGCGGCAGGACGACCCGCCGATGACCCGGTTTCTGGCCCGCCAGCTCGCGACGGCGCATTGGTTCGACATCGGCGCGGCTCGGCGGGACCTCGGCTATGCGCCGCAGGTCGGGCTCGACGAGGGGTTCCGCCGGCTCGCCGCGGCGCTGGGCGCGGTGACCGGCACCGATCCGCGGCGCGCCGAGCCTGGTGTCTGCTGACAGGGTGTGGCACCGTCCCTGCACGGCAACCGCGGACAGGAAACGACCATGACAGAGGTGGCGGACACCGCCCGGCGGGCATCGAACAGCGACGCGATGGGTTGGGGGGCCAGGGCCGGTTTGGCCGCCCGGGCCGGCATCTATCTCCTGATGGGCCTGCTCGCGCTCGCCGTTGCGCTGGGCCGGTCCAACTCCGCAACCGACCAGCGCGGCGCCCTCACCGAAGTCGCCCGGCACCCCGGCGGCAAACTGCTCCTGGTGCTGTTGGCTGTCGGGTTCGCCGGCTACGCGCTGTGGCGGTTCAGCCAGTCGGCATTCGGCGTCGTCGGCGACGGCAACGGTGCGGCGCCGCAGCTGAAGTCCTTGGTCCGCGGGATCGTCTACTCCTTCTTCGCCGTGACGACGGTGACCATCCTCGTCGGAGCCGGCGGTGGGACGAGCCAGGGGGCTGAGCAGCAGGGGCTCACTGCCTCGACCATGCGCTACCCCGGGGGTCGTTACCTCGTCGGAGCCGTCGGTCTGGTCATCGTCGGCGGGGGGGGG
>JAYUMN010000260.1:0-8652 GCA_043762595.1 Frankiales bacterium | reverse complement strand
GCGTGCTCCACCACCTCGACCCCGGGAACATCGCGCCGAGCTTGCTCCCGCCGGGCCGGATCGGCTGTCACGATGTGCGTGAGCGACAACCCGGTCACGCCCCGCAGTAGCGGCTGGTGCAGCACGCGCCCGGCGAGGCCGTAGCCGAGCAGCGCGACCCGCACCGGCGCCGGCCCGCTCAGCGGGCGCCCAGCACGTGCTCGACGGCGAGCTGGTCGAGGTGGCCGAAGCCGTAGCCGCGGGCACCGACCACGTCGGCGTCGAAGTCCTCGAAGGCCGAGCGGTCGGCCAACAGGTCGGCGTAGGACTCGCCGTCGTTGAGGGTCGGCACCGCGAGCTCAGCCACCTTGCTCGCGAGCAGCGCCGCCTGCACGTCCGGGTCTGCGCGGAAGGCCTGCGCCCGCTCTTTGAGTAGCAGGTACGTGCGCATGTTGTCGGCCGCGGAGCTCCACACGCCGGTGATGTCTTCGGTACGCAGCGGCTTGTAATCGAAATGCCGCGGACCGTCGTACGCCGGGGTGCTGGCTGGACCGCCGTGCTCGAGTAGGTCCACCAGGAAAAAGGCGCTCAGCAGGTCACCGTGCCCGAAGGTGAGGTCCTGGTCGAACTTCGGGCCGTGCTGGCCGTTCAGGTCGATGTGGAACAGCTTGCCCTGCCACAGCGCCTGGCTGATCCCGTGCACGAAGTTCAGCCCAACCATCTGCTCGTGCCCGACCTCGGGGTTCACCCCAACCATGTCTGCGTGCTCGAGCGTCGAGATGAACGCCAGGGCGTGGCCGATTGTCGGCAGCAGGATATCGCCACGCGGTTCGTTCGGCTTGGGCTCGATGGCGAACCGCAGCCCGTAGCCACGCTCGATCGAGTAGGCCGCGAGCAGGTCCAGGCCTTCGCGGTAGCGCTCCAGGGCGCTCCGGACATCTTTCGCGGCGTCGGTCTCGGCACCCTCGCGACCGCCCCAGAAGACGTAGGTGCCGGCACCGAGCTCAGCCGCAAGATCCATGTTGCGCATGACCTTGCGCAGCGCGAACCGGCGCACACCGCGGTCGTTGCTGGTCAGGCCGCCGTCTTTGAAGACCGGGTGGGTGAACAGGTTGGTGGTCACCATCGGCACGACCATGCCGGTCTCGTCCAGGGCCGCCCGGAACCGCTTCACCTGCGCCTGGCGGGCCTTTTCGTCGGCGCCGAACGGCAGCAGGTCGTCGTCGTGGAAGGTGATCCCCCAGGCGCCGAGCTCGGCCAGCCGGTGGACCGACTCGACCGGGTCAAGGGCCGGCCGGGTCGGGTCGCCGAACGGGTCGCGGGCCTGCCAGCCGACGGTCCACAGGCCGAACGAGAAGTGATCGTCTTTTTTGGGCTGCACGCTCATGGGGCCTCCTCGACAGTTCGTGCCTCTGTGACCGTACGACGCGCCGCCCCCACCCAGCGGCCCGCCTGGTCCGGTTGTCTCCGTCACCTGATTGTTACGCCCGCAGGGTCAAGCAACGTGCCCGAAACCCTTGTCGAGCGCGGATGTCATGGATATGTTGCGGCCCACAACAAATCAGCGAAACGTACCTGCACCAGCCAACGAAGGGAACGACACAATGCACAAGCGCACAGCGTGGACGGTCGCCGGCCTCGCCGCGATCGCCCTCACGGCGTCCGGATGCGGCAGTGACAGCAAGACCAACACGACGGGCACGGGCAAGGCTGCGACCGGGAAGGTCGGCGTCATCCTGCCCGACGCCGCGACGTCGCCCCGCTGGGAGGCCAACGACCGGCCGCTGCTCAGCGCGTCGTTCAAGGCCGCCGGCATCACCGGCGACATCCAGAACGCCAACGGCGACGTCGCCAAATTCGGCACCATCTGCGACGGGATGATCAACGAGGGCGTCAAGGTCATGATGATCGTCAACCTCGACTCGGCGTCAGGTTCGGCCTGTCTGAAGAAGGCCCAGACGGCCGGGATCAAGACGATCGACTACGACCGGCTAACCCTGGGCGGCGGCGCGTCGTACTACGTCTCCTTCGACAACGTCGCGGTCGGCAAGCTGATGGGCGAGGGGCTGCAGAAATGCCTCACCGACGCGAAGAAGTCGCCGGCCAACGTCGTGCTCATCAACGGTGACCCGACCGACAACAACGCCGCGCTGTTCAAGCAGGGCTACGTCGAGGCCCTCAAGCCGGCGGTCGACAGCGGCAAAATCAAGATCGTTGGTGACCAGACAGGAAAGTGGGACGCGACGATCGCCGGCACAGCCTTCGAGCAGCTATACACCCAGAACCAGGGCAAGATCGACGGTGTCGTGTCGGCGAACGACACGATGGCCGGCGGCATCATCGCCAGGCTCAAGGCAAACAAGCTCAACGGCAAGGTGCCGGTGACCGGTCAGGACGCGAGTGTGGCGGGTCTGCAGGCCATCCTGGCGGGTGACCAGTGCATGACCGTCTACAAGGCGATCAAGAAGGAGGCCGACGCGGCCTCCGGGCTTGCTGTCGCGCTGATCCAGGGCAAGGACGGTGCGAGCCTGGCGACCGGCAAGGTGACCGACTCCGTGCTCAAAAAGGATGTGCCGTCGGCGCTCGAGACTCCGACCGCCATCTACAAGGACACCGTGAAGGACGTCATCGCCGACGGCTTCCAGAAGGTGGCGGACGTGTGCACCCCCGCAGTGGCCGCCGCCTGCACGAGCGCAGGCGTCAAGTAGGAACCGCCGGGGGCTCGGTGCCGCAACGCCCGAGTCCCCGGTGCGCCACCCGGCACCACCTGTTTGCACCGCAGGCCCACCCCGGATCGAGGTTGCTATGACGAGGCCGAGCACGCTCCCAGCGCAGGCCGGGCAGGAGGCCGCGCCGCTGCTCTCGCTGCGCGGGGTCAACAAGCACTTCGGGGCGGTGCACGTCCTGCAGCAGGTCGACTTCGATGCCTACGCCGGCCAGGTAACTGCGCTCGTCGGTGACAACGGCGCCGGCAAGAGCACCCTTATCAAGGGCATGGCCGGCATTTACGCCTTCGACTCCGGCGACTACACCTTCGCCGGCGATCCGGTCACGGTTCACAACCCCAGGCAGGCCAACGCCCTGGGCATCGAGGTCGTCTACCAGGATCTGGCCCTGTGCGACAACCTCGACATCGTCCACAACCTCTTCCTCGGGCGCGAGGTCAAGAAGGCCGGTCTGCTCGACGAGGCCACGATGGAGCGGCGGGCAACCGAGACGCTCGCCGGGCTATCGGTCCGAACGGTGAAATCGATCCGGCAGCAGGTGGCCAGCCTGTCCGGCGGCCAGCGGCAGACCGTGGCGATCGCCCGGTCGGTCATCTGGAATTCCAAGGTGGTCATCCTCGACGAGCCAACAGCCGCGCTCGGGGTGGCTCAGACCGAGCAGGTGCTGAAGCTGGTCCGGCGGCTTGCCGACAACGGCCTCGCGGTCGTGCTGATCAGCCACAACCTCAACGATGTCTTCGAGGTGGCCGACAACATCTCGGTGCTTTATCTCGGCCGAATGGCTGCTCAGGTGCGGGCGAGTGACGTGACCCGCAACCAGGTGGTCGAGTTGATCACGTCCGGCCGGTCCGGGACGCTCGGCATGCAGCCCGATGCCGAGCTCTCGCCCGCGGGCCTCACGGATGTTTCTGCGCCAACCAGCCACGTGAGTCCGGAGGCGACGTCATGAGCGCGAGCACCATCGCCCACGACGACACCGCCGCAGCCGCCGAGCGCGTGCGCGGCGGGCTCGGCGAAGCCTTTGGCAACTACATCGCCCGGGTGCGCGGTGGCGACGTCGGATCTCTGCCGGCGGTCCTCGGCCTGGTCGCCCTGGTGATTGTCTTCTCGGTGCTTCGGCCCACCAGATTCACCAACGCCTTCAACTTCGCCAACCTCATCCATCAGGCCGCCGCGGTGATCGTGATCGCGATGGGTCTGGTCTTCGTGCTGCTGCTCGGTGAGATCGACCTGTCGGCCGGCTACACAGCCGGCACCTGCGCCGCGGTCGTCGGCATCGTCGCGACCCGGCACAACCAGCCCTGGCCGGTCGCGGTGCTGGCTGGGATCGCCACCGGCCTGGTCATCGGCTTCGGGATCGGCAGCTTGGTCGCCCGTCTCGGCATCCCGTCTTTTGTGGTGACCCTCGCTGCGTTCCTGGGTTTGCAGGGGGTGCTGCTGAAGTCGATCGGTGAGGGCGGCACCATCTCGATCCGCAATGACGTCCTGCTCGCCATCAACAACGACAACCTGCCGGTCTGGCTGGGCTGGCTGCTCTACGCCGGCCTCGTCGGTGGATTCGCGCTCGTCACGGTGCGGCGTTCGATGTCTCGTCGCGCGAATGGTCTGCTGGCTGAGCCGCTGGCCGTCGTCGGAGCCAAGATCGTGGTGCTGGCCGTGCTGCTGGGGGCCGGCACGCTCTACCTCAGCGGCGAGCGCAGCCCGAATAGCCCGGCGTCCTCGATCAAGGGCGTCCCCGAGGTCGTTGCGCTGCTCGCTGCCCTGCTGCTCGGGCTGAGCTTCGTGTTGACCAAGACGGCGTTCGGTCGACATGTCTACGCCGTCGGCGGCAACGCCGAAGCGGCCCGCCGGTCCGGCATCAACGTGCAACGGGTCAAGTTGGCCTGTTTCCTGATCAACTCGTCGCTGGCAGCAATAGCGGGGATCTTGATTGCCAGCCGCAACAACTCGATCTCGCCGTCGACCGGCGGCGCCGACACCCTGCTGTACGCCGTCGGCGCGGCGGTGATCGGTGGCACCAGCCTGTTCGGCGGGAAGGGGCGGATCGTCGACGCCATCCTCGGTGGCCTGGTCATCGCCGTGATTGTCAACGGCATGTTGCTGCTGAACCAGCCGTCCAGCGTCGTCTACATGGTGACCGGCATCGTCTTGCTCGTCGCGGCCAGCGTCGATGCGCTCTCGCGCCGCAAGGCCGCTTCGACCGGCCGCGTCTAGCCGGTGGATGGGCTCGTGATGGAACGCCGTTCCACGGGGAGTCAGGACGCGGTCCGTCGCTACAACCTCAGTCGACTGCTGCGGCTCGTGCACGTGCGTGGCTCGACCTCACGCGCTGAGCTGACGGTGCTGACCGGGCTCAACCGCAGCACCGTCAAGGCACTGACCGCCGACCTGGTCGCCGCCGGGCTGCTCCGCGAGTCGGCGCCGGTCGGCCATGGGGGCGCCGGCCGGCCGTCCATCCAGGTCGAGCCCGAGTCCGAGCGGCTGTTCGTGCTCGCCCTCGACATCGGGGTCGCGCATCTCCGGGCGGTCCGAGTCGGGCTGGGCGGCACGGTGCTGGATCGGCGCGAGTTGCACCAAGCCCATGGCGACTTCGACGTGTGGCGCACGCTGCGCCGGGTCCAGCGGCTGGCCCGCGACCTGCTCGACGGTGCGCCTGACGACGCGGTCTGCGTCGGCATCGGGGTCGGGGTCTGCGGGGTTGTCAGCGCCGGTGAGGGGCTGGTGCGATTCGCCCCCAACCTCGGCTGGCTCGACGTACCGCTGGGCCGGCTGCTGGCCGCCAAGCTTGGCACCTCGCTGCGTGTCTCGATCGGCAACGACGGCGACCTCGGCGCGATGGCCGAGCACCTGCGGGGCGCCGCGGTCGGCCTCTCGGACGTGGTCTACATCTCCGGCGAGGTCGGCATCGGCGGCGGGATCATCCTGGGCGGCCAGCCGATGACCGGGTCCGGGGGCTTCGGCGGCGAGATCGGCCACATGAGCGTCAATCCGCAGGGCCGAACCTGCCGCTGCGGCCGACGCGGCTGCTGGGAGACCGAGATCGGTGACGAGGCGGTCCTGTTGACCACCGGTGCGGCGCTCGGCGCCGAGCTCGCCGACGTGTTGACCGCCTACGCGGCGGGAGATCGCTGGGCACAGGCAGGGATGCGTCGGGTCGGCCGCTGGCTCGGCTTCGGGGTCGTCAACCTCGTCAACGTCTTGAACCCCCAAGCTGTCGTCTTCGGCGGCGTGAGCCGCCTGCTGTTCGAGGCCACCGAGCCGATGGTCCGGGCCGCACTCGACAGTGCGCTCGCCGGGCCCCGGGACCAGGTGCAGCTCCGGTCGGCGCTTCTGGGTGACGACTCGATCGCGGTCGGGGCGGCCGAGCTCGCGTTCGCACCGCTGCTGGAGGATCCGCTTGGGTTGCTCGCCCGGCCAGGTCTGGCTCTGCGGGCGCCGGCGTGACGCTTGCCTGGGGGATTGCGGCGACCGGCCGGATCGCCCGGACGGTCGGTTCGGTCATCGCCGCCCACCCCGACATGCGGGTGGCAGCGGTTGGTTCGCGGGACGCCGGCCGAGCGGCCGCGCTCGCCGCTGAGCTGGGTGCGCCACGCTCGCACGCGTCCTACGACGAACTGGTCGCGGACCCGGACGTCGACGCTGTCTACGTCGCGACCCCGCACGCGATGCACGCCGAGGTGGTGGAGCTGGCGCTGGCCGCCGGCCGGCCGGTGCTGTGCGAGAAACCGCTCACCCACTCACTGGCCGAGACCGAACGCCTCGTCGACCTGGCCCAGGGCGCGCGCGTGTTCCTGATGGAGGCCATCTGGACGCGCTTCAACCCGCTGGTGAAGCAACTCGCTGAACTGGTGCACCGCGGCGAGCTCGGCGAGGTGCGCTCGGTCCACGCTGCCTTCGGGCTCGTTGCCCCCGCCGACCCGGCCCACCGGCTGTGGGATCCGGCGCTCGGCGGCGGGGCGCTGCTCGATCTTGGGATCTATCCGGTCGACTTCGCGCGGTTGCTGCTCGGCAACCCCGACCGGGTCCAGGCCACCGGGACGATCGCGTCGACCGGCGTCGATGCCGACGCCGGCCTGCTGCTGAGCTTCCCGGGCGGCCGGCGGGCGCTGCTGGACACCTCGCTGACCTCGGTCCTGCCGTCGATGGCCACCGTGTCGGGCACCCTGGCGTACGCCGAGCTGGGGCCGGCCTTCCACGCGCCGACTTGGCTGCGGCTGACCGGACCGGACGGGACGGCCCACGAGGTTGGTGTCGCGGACCGGCTGGCGGGCTACGTCGGCGAGCTGGAGGAGGTGGCCCGGTGCGTCGCGGCCGGCCGGACCGAGAGCGCCGTGCTGCCGCTGTCAGAGACCCTTGCCACGATGACCGTGCTGGATCAGGCCCGGCGCCAGCTCAGCTGAGTGCGCAGGCGTCGCTGGCGCTCAGCCGGAACACCTGGGACGGCCCGCGGCCGGCACCGCTCACCAGGCCGCCGTTGCCGTAGTTGCCGGGCCGCAGGTCGAGGCGCACCTCGTGCTCGTGGCCGCCCACGGGGGCGACGCGGAGCAACAGGGTGCGCGGGCCCGGCACGGAGCCGACCTCGGCGCACCGCACCCGCCAGCGGGCGGCCACGACGGCCGTTGCGGCCGGTGCGAGCGGCCGCGGGTCGAGCCCTGCCGGCGGGGGTGAACCGTCGAGCCGCCCCGACACCAGCCGGACCGGGGTCGCGCCGGCGTTGGCCACCATCAGGTCGACGTGGGCCTCGACGACCGCGGCGCCGAGCCGGCGCTGTGGCCGGGCCGACCAGGACACGAGCGTCAGGCGCAGCGCCGCGGCCTCGCGGGCGTCGGCGGCCACCGCGGCGCGGGCGGCCTGCTGCCGGTCGGCCCGGCGCAGGTGTGCTTGGACCAAGGAGCCGGCGTCGGCGAGCAGCCCGAGGGTGACGAGGCCGACCACCACCTTCGTGCGGCGCGAGGGGCCGGTCCGGCCGGCCTCCAGGACGTCGTCGGCGCGGGGTCGGCCCGCCGGGTCGACGACCGTGACCAGCGGTCTGTCGGCGTCCATCGGGCGAACCTACTGCCGAGGGGCAGAATGCGTCGCGGGAGCCGTGAATCGGCTCGACAGGAGGCGTCGTGCCCGTTGTACCGTCCGGCACGCAGGTGGAGCTGGTGCTCGGCGACGCTCGCGCCGTCGTCGTCGAGGTCGGCGGCGGCCTGCGCACGTACGACGTCGCCGGGCGAGCCGTCGTCGACGGTTATGGCGAGCAGGAGCTGGCCACCGCCGGCCGCGGACAGGTGCTGCTGCCGTGGCCCAACCGGGTGCGGGACGGCCGGTGGAACTGGCGTGGCCAGGACCTGCAGTTGCCGTTGACCGAGGTGGCCGGCGCCAACGCGATCCACGGGCTGACCCGCTGGGTGCCCTGGCAGCTCACCACCGTCACCCCGACCGAGGCGAGTTGGGAGCACGTCCTGCACCCGCAGCCGGGCTGGCCCGGGACGCTACGGTGCACGACGACCTACACGCTGTGGCCACACGGGCTCGCCGTCACGATGACCGCGCAGAACGTCGGGTCGGCCGACTGCCCACTGGCCGTCGGCATGCACCCGTACCTGTCCGCAGTGGGCCTGGTGGACGACGGGGTGCTGACGCTGCCGGCCGCTCGGTGCGCACCCGTCGACGATCGCGGGCTGCCGACAGCCGCGATCGACGTCGCGGGCACCGGCTACGACTTTCGGGCCGGGCGGCGGGTCGGCGCGGACCGGCTGGACCTGCCCTTCACCGGGCTCGAGCGCAGCGCCGACGGGCTCGCCACCGTGGGCTGGCGCACCGGGGACCGCACCGTCGAGCTGTGGGTCGACGGCGCGTTCGGCTGGTTGCACGTGTTCACCGGCGATGCGGTGCCGCAGCTGGAGCGCCGTCGGCGGGGTCTCGCGATCGAGCCGATGACGGCGCCGGCCGGAGCGCTCAC
>JAYUMN010000259.1:0-7773 GCA_043762595.1 Frankiales bacterium | reverse complement strand
GGCGCGTTCGGCTGGTTGCACGTGTTCACCGGCGATGCGGTGCCGCAGCTGGAGCGCCGTCGGCGGGGTCTCGCGATCGAGCCGATGACGGCGCCGGCTGGAGCGCTCACCAGCGGCGAGGACCTCGTGGTGCTGGCGCCGCGGCAGCGCTGGACCGGCCGGTGGGGGTTGCGGGTCCGGACCTGAGCGTGCACCGCCCCGGCGTGCCGGGCCGAAGGTGCAGCGGGTCCTAACATCAGCCCGTGGCTCGTGGTGGCCGGGAAGGCGGCGTCATGCCGGGCAGTGGCGGTCCGCACCGGGCGGCGCGAGGCGGGGCGCCTGCCCGCGGTGGTGACAGTGGTCGCCGCGATCGCCCTGGAGTCGGCGCTGCCGAACCCCCTTTCGGCCGTGGTGACGCGACCGATGAGGGAGCCAGATGAGCACGATCGGGATCGGACCGCTGGCAGGTGTCCGGGTGGTGGAGCTGGCCGGTCTCGGGCCCGCGCCGTTCGCAGCCATGCTGCTGGCGGATCTCGGCGCCGAGGTGGTGCGGGTCGACCGACCGGCCGGCGTCGGCGCGGCCCGGCAGGACGTCGTCAACCGGGGCAAGCGCTCGGTGGCGGTCGATCTCAAGGCGCCGGGTGGCCGCGACCTCGTGCTCGGGCTTATCCAGCGGGCCGACGTGCTGATCGAGGGCTTTCGGCCCGGCGTGGCCGAACGGCTCGGCCTCGGGCCGGCAGCGTGCGCCGAACGCAACCGCCGCCTCGTCTACGGCCGAATGACCGGCTGGGGGCAGCAGGGCCCGCTCGCGAAGGTCGCCGGCCACGACATCGACTACATCGCGCTGACTGGCGCGCTCTGGGCGAGCGGGCGCGCCGAGGAGCGGCCGGTGCCGGCGCTCAACCTCGTCGGCGACTACGCGGGCGGCTCGATGTTTCTCGTCATGGGGGTGCTCGCCGCGCTGCTCGAAGTCGGTCGCAGTGGCGAGGGACAGGTGATCGACGCCGCGATGGTCGACGGGGCCTCGGTGCTGACCACCATGTTCACCGCGCTGCAGGGGATGGGCGTCTGGCGCGCTGAGCGCGGGGCCAACGTGTTCGACACGGGGTCGCCGTTCTACGAGGTCTACGCCTGCGCTGACGGCCGTTGGGTCGCCGTCGGGGCGCTCGAGCCGCAGTTCTACGCCGAACTGGTCCGGCTCACCGGCTTCCTGGCGGGCTCGCCGGACGAGGTGCGTTTCGTCCAGCCCGCGCCGGCTGATTGGCCAGCCCACAAGGTGATCTGGGAGCGGCTGTGGCGCACTCGGAGCCGCGACGAGTGGACTGCGTTGCTCGGTCACACCGACGCGTGCGTGCAGCCGGTGCTCGATTGGGCCGAGCGGCTGGAGCATCCGCACCTGGTCGAGCGGGGGACCTTCGTCGAGCTCGACGGGACGGTGCAGCCGGCGCCCGCGCCGCGTCTGTCGCGCACCCCGGGCGGCATCTCCCGTCGGCCACCGGTGCCCGGTGAGCACACCCGCGAGGTCGCCGCCGAGGCCGGCCTGGACGCCGCGGCGATCGACGAGCTGCTCGCCTCCGGCGCGGTGACGCAGGCCTGAGGTCAGCCGCCCAGGTGTTGCAGCGCCAGTTCGGCGTACAGAGTGGCGCCGTCGGAGAGCACGCGGTCGTCGAAGGCCGCCAGTGGTGAGTGGTTGTAGGGGGCGGTCGCCGGGTCGGCGCCGGCTGCGGTGGCGCCGAGGAAGATCATCGCTCCGGGCACCGCGTCGAGGATCCGGGAGAAGTCCTCCGACCCGGTCAGCGGATTGGGCAGGTCGAGATAGCGCTCCGCGCCGAAACGTTCGCGGACGACGTCGGCTACGGCTGCGACTCGACCGACATCGTTGACGGTGATGGGGAACAACTCCTCGGCGGTGACGTCGACATCGACGCCGTGGGCGGCGGCGATGCCCCGCACCACCCGGATGGACTCCTCCAGCAACCGTGCCTGGGCCGCGCCGGAGAACGACCGCATGGTCGCCTCGAAGACCGCGTCATCCGGGATGACGTTGTGGGCGTTGCCGGCGTGGAACGAACCGACGGTGAGCACCACGGGGTCGAAGACGTCGAAGCGCCTCGTGACAAAGGTCTGCAGCGCGGTCACCATCGCGCAGGCCGCCGGGATCGGGTCCTTCGCGCGGTGCGGCGCCGAGCCGTGCCCACCGGCGCCGCGGACGGTCACCTTCAGCACACCGGACGCCGCCATCATCTGCCCGGGCCGGGAGGCGAACAGCCCGGCCGGCAGCATCCCCGAGGTCACATGCAGCGCGTACGACGCGTCCGCGCGCCGGCCAGCCGCATCGAGGATCCCCTCCTCGATCATCCGCAGCGCGCCGTCGTGGCCCTCCTCGCCTGGCTGGAACATGAACACGACGTCACCGGCGAGATCCTGCTGTCGGCTGGCCAATGCGGTCGCCGCACCGACGAGCATCGCCGTGTGCAGATCGTGCCCGCAGGCATGCATCGCGTCGCCGTCGGCCGTGTAGTCCAGGCCGGTCCGCTCGACAAGGGGCAGGGCGTCCATGTCGCCGCGCAGCAGCACGACGGGCCCCGGACGACCACCACGCAGCACGGCGGTGACCGATGTCGAGGACTGCCCGGTGGTGAGCTCGAGCGGCAGACCGTCGAGCGCGCCCAGCACGAGCTCCCGAGTGCGCGGGAGCTCCAGGCCGACCTCGGGGGTCCGATGCAGCCGGCGGCGCAGCCGGACCAGATCGTCCTGCATGGCGGTGAGGTCGATGCTCATGGGCCCATCATGGCGGCATGAGCGTCGACCTGAACGCCGACCTGGGTGAGGGCTTCGGCATCTGGACCCTCACCGAGGACGACGCGCTGCTCGACGTCGTGACGAGTGCAAACGTCGCGTGCGGCTTCCACGCCGGCGATCCGAGTGGTCTGCGGAGTGTCTGCGCGGGCGCGGCGGCGCGCGGGGTGGCGGTCGGTGCGCAGGTGTCCTATCGCGACCTGGTCGGCTTCGGGCGGCGGTTCATCGACGTCGACCCCGACGAACTGGAGGCCGAGATCATCTACCAGATTGGCGCACTGGATGCCCTCTGCCGGGTTGAAGGCACCCGAGTCAGCTACCTCAAGCCGCACGGCGCGCTCTACGCGGCCTGCTCGACGCACCCGGCGCAGGGCGCTGCGGTCGGGCGCGCGGCGACTGCGCTCGACCTGCCGATGCTGTGCGCGGCGGGTTCGGCGTTCGCCGACTCGCTCGGCGGACGGGCGGTGCCCGAGGCGTTCGTCGACCGGGCCTACGGGCCGGCCGGAGCGCTGGTGCCGAGATCGGAGCCCGGCGCCGTCCTGCACGACCCGGACGTGGTGGTGGCCCGCGCCGTGCGCCTGGCGCAGACGGGCGAGGTGGTCGCTGTCGACGGCTCGGTCCTGCGCCTCGCGCCGCAGTCGCTGTGTGTGCACGGGGACACGCCAGGTGCGGTCGGGCTGGCTCGGCAGGTCCGGACCGCATTGGCCGGCGCCGGCGTCGAGCTGCGCGCGTTCTCATGAGCCTGCGCTGGTACGGCGACCGGGCGCTGCTGCTCGACACCACCTCGCCGCTGTCGCTCGGCGCGGCTGTGCAGCTGGCGGCGCCCGTCGGGCTGGTGGACGTCGTGCCGGGGGCAGCCTCGGTGCTGGTCTGCTTCGCCGGACCGCCGGAGGCCACGGCCTCGCTGGAGGGGCTTCGGAGCTTGCGGCCGGTCGAGGCAGCCCTGACATCGCAGACCGAGGTTGTGCTCCCGACCGTGTACGACGGGGCCGACCTCGACGACGTCGCGGCTGCGACGGGATGCTCGGTGGCGGCGGTGGTCTCGCGGCACAGCACTGGGAGCTACCTGGTCGCGGTCACCGGTTTCACACCCGGCTTCGGCTACCTCAGCGGTCTCGATTCGGTGCTGCACCTGCCACGCCGGGCCGAGCCCCGGACCGTCGTACCGGCTGGCTCGGTGGCGATCGCCGACCGCTGGACGGGGGTCTACCCGGCGGCGAGCCCGGGCGGGTGGCACCTGCTCGGCCGAACCGCTGCTGCTTTGTGGGACCTCGACCGCGATCCGCCCGCCCTGCTCCAGCCGGGGGTCCGGGTCCGCTTCGAGCCGGTCCAGTGATCTTGGTTCTCGACCCGGGTGCCCGCACGCTGGTGCAAGACCTCGGCCGACCGGGCCTCGCGCATCTCGGGGTCGGACCGAGCGGTGCCGCCGACCAACGGGCGCTACGCCGGGCGAACGGGCTCGCGGGCAACGTTGCCGGCGCGGCGGTGCTCGAGGTGCTGCTCGGCGGCCTGGTGCTGGAGGCGCTCGCGCCGGCTGTCGTGGCGGTGGCGGGCGCCGACTGCGGGCTGCCGCCGGTCGTCAGCCTGCGGACCAGGGAGGTACTGCGGCTGGGGAGGCCGTCGGACGGGCTGCTGACCTACCTCGCGGTCGCGGGCGGCTTCGACCTGCCAGCTGTCCTCGGGAGTCGCTCGACCGACACCCTGGGCCGGGTCGGTCCGCCAGCTGTCCGGGCCGGCGATCAACTGACGGTCGGCCGTGGTGCCCGGTGGGTCGACCCGCTCGAGCTCGCACCGAGGTTGGTCATGCCCGGCGCCGGTCCGGTCGCCGTACGGGTCCATCCCGGACCGCGACCGGAGTCCTTCGACGACGGGCTGGCTGCGCTCTGCCGGGCGAGCTGGACCGTTTCGGCCAGCGCCGACCGGATTGGTGCGCGGCTTGACGGTCCGGCCCTGCCCCGGAGTACGGGGGAAGCGGAGCCCGAGGGGCTGGTGCTCGGCGCGGTCCAGGTGCCGCCGCACGGCCGGCCGATCGTGCTGCTCGCCGACCATCCGGTCACCGGTGGCTACCCGGTTGTGGCGGTCGTCCACGCCGACGACGTGCGGCTGGTCGCGCAGTCGCGGCCGGGGACGGTGCTGCGCTTCGTGCCGGTTCGGTAGGCAACCGGCCGGTTCCGCGGAGCCCACCCAGATGATCACCAGGACATTGCTGCGCGACACGCCCGGCGAGTCGCGTAGGAATGTCCTGGTGACCACTGAAAGGGGTGGCCGGGTCGATCGCCCAGTCAGTAGCCGGCTGCCCGCCCGGACACCGCGCGGGCGTCGCTGGCGCCTTCGAGTGCGCCGTCCCGGACGGTGATGACATGTGCGTGCCCGAAATTGTGGCTGGGCGGCTGGCTGACGACGCTGTGGCCGCGGGCAGCAAGCCCCTCTGCCCAGCGGGCCGGCGCGCCCTGCTCGAGGTCGACCTGCACCCGGCCGCGCTCATTCCAGGTGTCGAAGCCGCCGCCGCCGCGACCGGACAACACCCATCGCGGCGCCGACATCGCCTGGCCCGCGGACTGTCCAGCGGCGAGCAGCCGGGCCAGCAGCTGCAGCAGGATCTGCGGCTGGCTGTCACCGCCCTGCGTGCCGAGCACGGTGTGCAGCCGCAGGTCCGGTGTCGTGACGAGCGCCGGTGACAGCGTGTGTGGGGGCCGGCGCCCGGGGCCGTACTCGGCCGGGTGTCCGGCCTCGAGGCTGAAGCCGATGCCGCGGTTCTGCAGGAAGATCCCGCTCGACGGCTCGACGACCAGACTGCCGAAACCGGCGGCATTGGACTGGATGAGCGACACCCCGCACCGAGCGGCGTCGACCGCCGTCAGATGGATCGTGCCGCCGGTCCGGTAGCTGTCGCCGAGCTCGAGCGCCCGGGCCGGGTCGATCCGGTCGACCCGGGGGCCCAGCCGGGCCGGGTCCAGCAACCGCTGCCCGTCGGCGAACTCGTGCAGCACCTTGACCCGGTCGTATGCCGTGACGCGCGCCGCCTCGATGAGCAGGTGTGCCCACAGCGGGTCGTCGGGATCGCCTGGCAGCCCGAGCCGGTCGGCGACCCAGGCGGCGGCGAGGGTCAGATAGCCCTGCGAGTTGGGCGGCACGGTCCAGAGCACGTGCCCCCACGCCTCGGTCCGCAGCGGCGTCACCCAGTCGGCGAGCGGCGCGGCGAGGTCCTGCGGGGCGTACTCCCCGGCACCCAGGGCGAGCAGCCCCTCGCCGAACTCCCCGCCGTAGAAGCCGTCGCGGCCGCCGGCGACGACCGCACGAAGCGCCCGAGCGACCCCGGGACGGCGGACCACATCTCCGGGGCGAAGTGGGCCCCCGTGCGCGGGCGTGAACTGGTCGGCACCGAACCGGCCGGAGATCCGTGCCACCGCCCCGGCCAGGCCCGGGGTTGCCGGGAAACCGTCTGTGGCGTAGCCGATCGCGGGCCCGAGCACCTCGCCCAGTGGCAGCCGGCCGAGCTCGGCGTGCAGGGCGAGCCAGCCGTCGACGCAGCCGGGCACCGGCACCGAGCGCACATCGTCGAGCATCGGCATCGCGCGGTGACCCTCGGCCCGCAGACGCGCTGGATCAGCACCGGAACCGGCCCGACCGCTGCCGTTCAAGGCCATCGGCGGTTTGCCGTCGCGGCTGACGAGCGCAAACAAATCCCCGCCCAGCCCGCACATCTGCTGCGTCGTCACGGTGAGCACGGCGCTCGTGGCGATGGCCGCGTCGCCCGCGCTGCCACCGCGCTGCAGCACGCTGACCCCGGCCTGGGCGGCCAGATGGTCGACCGCGCAGACCATCCCGGACGGTGCGTACGTCGAGGCAATGGCATCCATCCGGGCAACGTAGCCTTGCACGGCCAATCTCCCGAGGAGGACGCGATGTCCACGTTGCTCAGCCTGCTGCTCCTGATTGCCGTCCTGGGCTTCGTCGCGACTGCCGGCGCGGCGGTCCTGTGCGTCTGGGGGGTGCGGCGGCTTGGCCGCGTCACCCGGGCCCGGCTTGCTTTCGTCCGGCGGCCGACCCGTCAACGCGTTCTCCCCCTCCTGCCCGGTCGCGGGCTGGTCTTGGTCCGGGCCTGGTTGCCCGGCCCGGCGCGGCAGGTCGCCGCCCTCCGCCGGGACCTTGGCCGGGACGTCGCCGCAGCCGTCCGCGCGGTCCGGGCCGGGCGCACCGCGGGCCGTCCCGTCCAGGAGCTGGTGCCGCTCACCGCCCGGCTGCGTCGAGCCGCGGCCGAGCTCGATCTCGACCTGTCCGTCATCGCCGCCGAGACCGACCCGGCTGATCGCGGGGCCCTGTTGGCGGCTGAGCGCGAGCGGATTGCGGTGCTACGCCGGACGTGCTCGCAGCTGCGCCGGGCCGTACTGCTGGCCGGTTCGGCGACGAGCGGGGCGCAGCTGCCTCGGCTGGTCGGCGAGGTCGATGACGAGCTGGTCCGGCTGGGGCTCTGGGTGCAGGCGCACGACGAGTTGCTGGGCCGCCACCGGCACTAGCTCAGGTCGGCAGGACGAGCCCCTCGCTGGCCAGCCAGTCCAGTCGCCGCAGGATGACACCCTCACGCATCGCCCACGGGCAGATCTCCACCCGTTGCAGGCCGAAAGCCAGCATCACCTCGTGCGCGACGACGGCCCCGGCGAGCAACTGCGCGGCCCGGCTGGCGGAGACACCTGGCAACCGGGCGCGGTCGACGGTCCGCATCGAGCTGAGCATGTCGACGATCCGCTCCACGCCGGTGAGGGTGAGCTTGCGTGGCACGAGCTGGCCACGGTCGTAGGGAGCGGCCCCGTCGAGCCGGGCCAGCGAGCGAAAGGTCTTGGAGGTCGCGACGGCCCGATCTGCCACGCCGGCTGCCCGCACCGAGTCGACGACCTCGTCCAGCGCGGCGCGCACATGGATGCGCAGGTCGGCGACCGCGGCCCTGCTCGGCGGGTCACCAGGCAACCGGTCCCGGGTGAGCCGGCCGGCACCGAG
>JAYUMN010000258.1:0-4245 GCA_043762595.1 Frankiales bacterium | reverse complement strand
ACCAACAGGTCGAGCTCGGCGCGGGCGAACGGCTCCCCCTCGGCGGTCCCCTGCACCTCGATCAGCTCGCCGGTGCCGGTCGCGACGACGTTCATGTCGGTGCCCGCGCGGACGTCCTCGGTGTAGGCCAGGTCGAGCAGCGGCTCGCCGTCGACGATGCCGACACTCACCGCGGACACCCCCCGTACGACCGCTTCGGCCCGGCCGAGGTGCGCGCAGGCATCGGACAGCGCTACCCAGGCGCCAGTGATCGCGGCGGTACGGGTGCCGCCATCGGCCTGCAGCACGTCGCAGTCGATGGCGATGGTGTGCTCGCCCAGGAGCTTGAGGTCGATCGCGGCCCGCAGGCTCCGGCCGACCAGCCGACTGATCTCGTGGGTGCGGCCGCCAAGCTTGCCGCGCACCGACTCGCGGTCGTTGCGGGTGTGCGTCGCGCGCGGCAGCATGGCGTACTCCGCGGTCACCCAGCCAAGGCCCGACCCCTTGCGCCAGCGCGGCACCCCTTCGGTGACCGACGCGGCAACGAGCACCCGGGTCCGGCCGAACTCCACCAGGCACGAGCCCTCGGCGTGGTCGAGCCAACGCCTGGTCATCGTCACGTTGCGCAGTTGGTCGGGGTTGCGGCCGTCCTCACGGGTCATCAGGGCAGGTTATCCGGCCGGCCTCGCGTCCTGACTGGCCGGCTGCGCCTGCATCGTCGCGACCCGGCCGATCTGTGGGCCGAGGAACCGGCGGCCGACCCGGGCGAACGGCGCGGGGTCACCGGTCGCGAGGAACCGGTGCACCGGCGGTGGCGCGTCCTGTTCACGGAACAGTCCCTCGCCGTCGAGCACCCGGTAGACGTCCTTCGCGGTCTCCTCGGCGCTGCTGACCAAGGTGACCCCGTCGCCGACGACCAGCGAGAGCATCCCGGTCAGCAGTGGATAGTGGGTGCAGCCGAGCACAAGGGTGTCGGCGCCGGCGGCGAGCACCGGCTCGAGGTAGTGCGTCGCGAGCTGCAGCAGCTGCCGCCCGGTGGTGATCCCGCGCTCGACGAACTCCACGAACGCAGGACAGGCAGCGCTGGTCAGGGTGACCTGCGGCGCGGCGGCAAAGGCCTCGTCGTAGGCGCCGCTCGCCACCGTCATCAGAGTGGCGACCAGGCCGACCCGACCGGTGCGGGTGGCCGCGACCGCCCGCCGGACAGCCGGGGCGATGACCTCGACCACCGGGACGTCATACCGCTCGCGGGCGTCCCCGAGGCAGGCCGCTGAGGCGCTGTTGCACGCGATCACGAGCATTTTCACGCCGGTCTCGACGAGCGCGTCGAGACCGGCGAGGGCGTGCCGGCGGACCTCGGCGATGGGCAGCGGGCCGTACGGGCCGTGCGCGGTGTCGCCCAGGTAGAGCAGCGGTTCGCCGGGCAGCTGGTCGAGCATCGCCCTGGCGACGGTCAGGCCCCCGACGCCGGAGTCGAAAACCCCGATCGGCACGTTGCTGTACACCGACGAACCCTACGGCGGTGCGGGCGGGCCGTTGCACGCAGCCGCCCTCCGGAGTTGCGTCCGCTCGCAGCCGCCCAAAAATCAACTACCTCGGCGGCTGGGCCCGACCGGTCGACCTATCCAGGCCGTCATCGGTGATCTTTGCGCACACCGCGAGCCTGCGCCCGCTCCCAGCCACCCAAAGATCAACTACTAGGACGTCGTGCCGGTCGGATGATCTTTGCGCAAAGGGGGCGGCTCAGGTCCGGTCAGGCCCACAGCTGGCCCTCGAGGGCGGCCTCGGCCTCCTCGAGGGTGCCGGCGTAGGCACCGGTGGACAGGTACTTCCAGCCGCCATCGCAGACCACGAACGCGATGTCGGCCCGCTCGCCGGCCTTGACGCACTTCATCGCCTCACCGAGCGCGGCGTGCAGGATCGCGCCCGTCGAGATGCCGGCGAAGATCCCCTCCTCCTCGACCAGCTGGCGGGTCCGCCGCAACGCCTCCCGGGGCCCGACGGAGAACCGGGAGGTCAGCACCGACTCGTCGTACAGCTCGGGAACGAAGCCCTCGTCAATGTTGCGCAGCCCGTAGACGAGCTCGCCGTAGCGCGGCTCCGCGGCGATGATGCGGACACCGGGGACCTTCTCGCGCAGGTATCGACCGGTGCCCATCAGCGTGCCGGTGGTGCCGAGCCCGGCGACGAAGTGCGTCACCGTCGGCAGGTCGTCCAGGATCTCCGGACCCGTCGTCTCGTAGTGCGCGAGGGCATTCGCCGGGTTGCCGTACTGATACAGCATCACCCAGTCAGGGTTCTCGGCAGCCAGCTCCTTGGCCATTGCGACCGCCTGGTTCGAGCCACCGGCCGCCGGTGAGGTGATGATCTCCGCGCCGTACATTGTCAGCAGCTGGCGACGCTCGATCGAAGTGTTCTCCGGCATGACACACACCAGGCGGTAGCCGCGTAGCCGGCAGACCATCGCCAGCGAGATGCCGGTGTTGCCGCTGGTCGGCTCGAGCACGGTGACACCCGGCCGCAGCAACCCCTCCCGCTCGGCCTGCGCGACCATCGAAAGTGCCGCCCGGTCCTTGACCGAACCGGTCGGGTTGTTGGTCTCGAGCTTGGCCCACAGTCGCACGTCCGGCGACGGCGACAGCCGCGGGAGTCCGACGAGCGGCGTACGCCCGACGGACTCGATCAGCGAGTCGAAGCGACTCACAAGCCTGCGGCTCCGCCCGCAGTCACCATCGGCGCGGCTCCGCCCGCGACGGCAGGCAACACCGTCACACTGTCGCCGTCCTTGATCGGCGTCCCCAGCGAACCGAGAAAGCGGACGTCCTCGTCGTTGACGTAGACGTTGACGAAGCGGTGCAGCTTGCCCTCGCCGGTGATCAGCCGCTCCTTGATGCCGGCGTGCCGGCTGTCCAGGTCGTCGATGAGGCCCTGCAACGTGTCGCCCTTGGCCTCGACGGCCTTCTCACCCCCGGTATAGGAGCGCAGGATGGTCGGGATGCGGACCTCGATGGCCATGGTGAGAACGTCTCCTGTGTCGTCAGCGGTGCCTGTCATTGTGAACCGGTACGGCGTCCCGATGCATTCCGGGGGTGGCGCAGGCCTCACCACACGGAGACCGGCTCCTCGGTGACGACCCCGTCGACGATCCGGAAAGACCGCACCTCATCGGCCTCGGCCCGGGTTGAGACGAGCAGGTAGTGCGCGTCCGGCTCCGAGGCCAGGCTGATGTCGGTGCGTGAGGGATGCGCCTCGGTCGCCGTGTGTGAGTGGTAGATCACAAACGGCACCTCGTCGGCGTCGTCCATGGACCGCCAGACCCGAAGTTGCTCGACGGCGTCGAAGCGATAGAAGGTCGGCGACCGCTCGGCGTTGTCCATCTCGACGACGCGGGTCGCCGCGCCGTCGCGGCCGGCGATCACGCCGCAGGCCTCGTCGGGATGGTCGCGCCGGGCGTGGGCGATCACCTGGTCGATCATGGCAGTGGGCAACTCGAGCATCCGGACAGCCTATTCGTGGGGCCGGCTCAGCCGCTTCGTGGGCGCAGGCAGGACAGCAGCGACTCCTGCAGGTAGGCCAGCCAGCCGTAGATCTGCAGCGGCTGGACGCGTGGGTCGTCCGGCGGCAACTCGTCGACGTCGGTCTGTTCGGTGACCTCGAGGCGGGTCCCGAGCACCAGCCGTAGGTCGTTGAGGCAACCCAGCCACGCATCGGCCTGGTCGCGGTCGAGCAGCACCTCGCCGCCGCCCTCGGCCACGGTTGCGAGCACCGTCCGAGCGGCCGCCCGCTTGCCGGCACGCAGGTCGGCGTCGGTGTAGCGACGGAACTCCGTGGCCGCCGCCGGATCCTCGGCGTAGGCGTCCGGCAGCAACCGTGCCAGCGCTGGGTCAGCCGGGGGTGCGACGTCCCCGGTCGGCATCCCGACGAGCGCGGCAAGCGGGTCCTGGTCCCGGTCCGCTTCGCCGAGCAACTCGAGCAGCTCACCGACGCACTGCCGCAGCACGAGCGCCTCGATCTCGTCGGCTCCGGCCGTCACCGTGGCGCCCCTGGCTTTCTTGAAGCGCACCCTCAGTCCTGCTGCAGCGTGGCCCACAGGCCCTTGGCGTGGCAGCGGGCCACATCGCTCTCCATCTGCTCCCTCGTCCCGTTGCTCACCACAGCCCGACCCTCGTGGTGCACCGCCAGCATCAGCGTGTTCGCCTTGTCCTTGCTGTAGCCGAACAACTCCATCAGCACGAACGCCACGTAGCTCATGAGGTTGACCGGATC
>JAYUMN010000257.1:0-3376 GCA_043762595.1 Frankiales bacterium | reverse complement strand
GGGATCGACGGTCACGAAACCGTCCGGGCGGCCGAGGAACACGACGTTGCTGACCCCAAGGGCGGCGGCGGCGGCCTGCTGCTCCTGCCTGCGCAGCACCGGCACCTGCGCCCGGTCCACCTCGTCGTCGAAGCCGCCCGAGTCGCCGTCGGTGACGCAGACGACGGTGATCTCGCAGCCGGACCGGGCCCAGCCGGCCAGCAGACCACCGCAGCCGTAGTCGGCGTCGTCCGGGTGGGCGGCGATCACGAGGGCGCGGGCGGGGACCGGTTCAGATGTCATGGCGATGCCCTACCCGCGCGAGGCATCGCTTCACCGGAGCGAGAGCAGATCCCGGACGTGGCTCGTCTCGTTCAGGCTCACGAGCCCTCGCCGGCCGTCTCGCGCCATCGCGATCCGGGAGATCGAGCAGTACGCCGGGGCGAACCAGATCGGCCTGTCCTGGCCGCTGACGTGCCCCGCCGCCGCATTGATCGACCCGGCGTGCATGACGAGCACAGCCCGGCCGCCGGGGTGCGCCGCCGCGATCACCGCGACAGCCGCGACGACGCGCCGCCGAAATGCCAGCGGGTCCACACCGGCGCTGGACAGCTCCCCGCGCTGGAGCCGGGCCCAGCGCGGATCGGCTGCCGCCCGCAACTCCTCGACCGGGACGTAGGACCGCTCGTCAGTGTCGAACTCCGCCAGCCCCGGATCGACGACGGGTTCGAAGCCGAACGCCATGGCGAGCGGTATGGCGGTCTCCTGGGCCCGCAGGGCGGGGGAGCTGTAGAGCGCCGTGACCTGCTCGCCCCGCAGCGCCTCGACGAGCCGCTCGGCCTGCGCGCGGCCGACCTCGGACAGCCAGGGATCGGCTGGGTCGTCGTCGGGGGTGCCGTCGATGCGCACCGGCAGCGCATGACGGATCAGGACAAGCTCCATACGCGGCACCGTAGCCGCCGGTCAGGGCAAGAGCAGGCAGCTGTCGGCGAACGCGTGGGCGAGATTGCCGGCTGTCGCGCCGTAGGCAGTCTGGACGAGCTCGCGGCCAGGGGCCGAGCGCCAGATCGGTCCAGCCGGTCCTGGAAACGACGGACCCGTCCGGGTGCGCGGCGCTCTCGAGCGCACTGGTCACCGCTTCGGGCGGCTGTCCTTTCGGCGCTGCGCCGTGGTCCCCCGGCGGACAGCGCCGGGGGCCTCGGGCCAGGTGCGGGGTACCTGCCCCGGCTGGGGCGCGAGCCAGTCGAGGCGAAGCCGTACCGGTTGCGCGCCTAATCTGAGCGGGTGCCCAGCGCCCTGCCCGACGGTGAGCCCGTCCCGCCGTCCGGTGCGCTACCCGCCGGCGTCGTCGCAAGCTCGCCGTTCGGGGTCTACGTCCACGTGCCGTTCTGTCGCACCCGCTGCGGCTATTGCGACTTCAACACCTACACCGACCTCGGCGGACTCCAGGCGTCGTACGCCGGGATAGTGGCGCAGGAGCTGCAGCTGGCCCGCCGGGTCATCGGCGACGTCCCTGCGGTCGAGACCGTGTTCGTCGGCGGCGGTACTCCCACCCTGCTGCCGGCAGCTGACCTCGCCCAGCTGCTCAAGACGATCGACAGCGAGCTCGGCCTGGCCCCTGGCGCGGAGGTCACCACCGAGGCCAATCCCGACTCGGTGGACGCAAGATCTCTTGCCGCGCTGCGGGAAGCGGGCTTCACGAGGGTGAGCTTCGGTATGCAGTCGGCGGTTCCGCACGTGCTGGCGGCACTCGACCGGACGCACACCCCCGGCCGAGCGCAGGCCGCCGTCGCCGAGGCGTTCGCGGCCGGCTTCGAACAGGTGTCGCTCGACCTCATCTACGGGGCGACAGGGGAGAGCGACGCCGACTGGCAGACCTCACTCGATGCCGCCCTGGCGGCCGGACCGACCCACGTCTCGGCGTACGCGCTGATCGTCGAGGACGGCACCCGGCTCGGCCGGCAGGTCGCTCGGGGGGAGGTGTCGGCGCCCGATGATGACGCACTGGCCGATCGCTACCTGATGGCGGAGGCGTCGCTGGCCCAGCTCGGGTGGTACGAGGTCAGCAACTGGGGCGAGCCCTGCCGGCACAACCTCGGCTACTGGCGCGGCGGTGATTGGTGGGGCGCCGGTCCTGGTGCGCACAGCCACGTCGGCGGGGTGCGGTGGTGGAACGCCAAGCACCCGGCGGCCTACGGGCAACGCCTGGCCGAGGGCCAGACCCCAGCCCTGGCAAGGGAAGTGCTGACCGCCGAAGACCGCCGGGTCGAGCGGGTGCTCTTGGAGGTGCGGCTGGTCGAGGGCGTCCCGTTGGATCTGCTGCGACCGGCCGGCCTCGCCGCAGCGCGCCGACACGACGCCGACGGGCTGCTGGAGCTGATCGAAGAGCGAGCGGTTCTGACGCTGCGCGGGCGGCTGCTCGCTGACGCCATCGTCCGCGACCTGGTGGACTGACGCCGTTGCGTCAGGATCGTCGCACCCCGCCTTCGGTGTCGGTGATCAACAGGACAGTGCTGCCCGACCCGCGGGGTGTGTCCCGCAGCGACCGCCTGTTGAGCACCTGGCCGGGCAGGAAGCGGGTGAGCTCAGCCCGGTCTCGCCTGACGCTGCGGTGACGCAGCGCACACGGTTCGTCGCCGGGGTCTTGGCTCTGGCGAGGTACTCTTTCCACTAGATCGCCTTGATGGGATCTCCTCTTGCGGGCGAGCCGCCCGCACCGTCGCTTGTGTGTCGTGCTTCGAAACCCGGCTGAGGGCTCGCCGGACCGGTCCGCGTCGCAGTTGCAGTCCCGCGACCCCGGCACGAGCACAGGAGCTTGAATCTTGCCTGGTTTCACCCGTTCCCCCCGCCCGATGTCGTCCCCGTCGTCACGCTCCTCCTCCTCCTACGCCGGGAGCGGTGGCCGCAACCGCGGTCAGTCCCGGGGCGGCTCGCGCGCCGGCAGTGCCCCAGCCGTTCGGAGCGACCTCGAGCTGGGTCTCGACGCCGCCGCGGACGCCTCGGCCGCCGACACCACCGAGACCCCCTCCTTCGCCGCGCTGGGGCTTCCCGAGCGGCTGGTTACGGCGCTTTCCCGGCGCGGCATGCAGATGCCGTTCGCGATCCAGGCCCGCGCCTTGCCCGATGCGCTCGCCGGCCGGGACGTCCTTGGCCGGGGCCAGACCGGCTCGGGCAAGACGCTCGCCTTCGGTCTGCCCGTGCTCACCCGGCTGCTCGGTGGCACCCGGACTCCTCGTAGCCCGCGAGCCGTCGTGCTCGTGCCGACGCGTGAGCTGGCCCAACAGGTGCACGATGCCCTTGCCCCGCTCGGCCAGGCGGTCGATCTCAAGGTGATGGCGATCTACGGCGGCGCCTCGATGGGCCGGCAGATCGACCAGCTCCGGCGCGGCGCCGACCT
>JAYUMN010000256.1:0-1909 GCA_043762595.1 Frankiales bacterium | reverse complement strand
CGGGCCATCACCCGCTCACGGCCGGCGGCGCCGAGCGTTGCCGCCAGCTCGTCGTCGTCCAAGATCCGCGCGATCGCTACGGCCAGCGCCTCCGCGTCGCCCGGTGGGACGGTGACTGCGGCCTCACCAACGACCTCGGGCAGCGCGCCCGCGGTCGTGGCGACCAGCGGCGTCGCGCACGACATCAGCTCGATCGCAGGCAGGCTGAAGCCCTCGTAGAGGCTCGGCACCACCCCGACCTGGGCCGAGCCGAACAACCGAACCAGCTCGGTCTCACTGACCCCGGTGACAAAGCGCACCGCGTCGGTCAGCCCGAGCCGGTCGATGGCCAGCGAGGCCGCGCCGCCCGCCTTGGCCCGACCGACGATGATGAGCTCCACGTCGCGTTCCGTGCGCAGCTTGGCGACCGCTTCGAGCAGCGGCACGATCCCCTTGAGCGGGACGTCGGCACTGGCCGTCGCGACGATGCGGCCAGCAACCCGGGGCTCGGTTGGCGGGACGAACACGTCGTGCTCGACGCCAACCGGCACCACCCTTAGCCGGGCCGGGTCCACTCCGAAGTCACGAACGATGTCGTCGCAGGAGCTCTGGCTGACCGTCAGGACCGACGGGAGCTGCCGGGCGACGTTGGCCTGCATGCGCAGGAAGGAGTACCACCGCCACGTCGACAGCCGCTTGCCGACTCCCCGGGCGGCGGCGAGGTCGATGGCCCGGTCGACGGTGATCGGGTGGTGCACCGTGGCGACGACCGGAAAGCCGGCCCGCTGCAGCCGGAGCAGCCCCCAGCCCAGCCCCTGGTTGTCGTGCACGATGTCGGGCCGCGCGCCCCGCGCGAGCAGCAGCCTGGCGACCCGCAGGCTGAAGGTCAGTGGCTCGGGGAACGCCGCGCTGCACATCAGCAGGAACTCGCGGACGTCGACCAGCGAACGAAACTCCCGCCAGTGCGGCAGCCGGAACGGGTCGGGCTCCCGGTAGAGATCCAGCGACGGCACGTCGGTGACCGCGACGCCGGGATCGAGCTCCGGGTATGGCGGGCCGCTCAGCACTTCGACCGTATGGCCGAGCGCAACCAGCTCGCGGGACAGGTGCCGCACGTAGACACCCTGACCACCGCAGTGCGGCTTACTGCGGTAGGAGAGCAGCGCGATGCGCAACGGCCGACCCGCGTCGACCTGTCGTTCCCCCATGCCCTGCGGCCGCCCCTCGCTCCGGAGCTCGGCACGTTACCAGCGGCAACGCCCCGTCGCCCCGGCTATCGCACCCCCGCCGCATCCATCCCCCGGAGCTCTTTCTTCAACTCGTTGACCTCGTCTCGCAGCCGGGCGGCCAGCTCGAAGGACAGCTCGCGGGCGGCCTCGTGCATCTGATCGCCCAGTTGCTGGATGAGCTGAGCCAGCTCCGCGCGCGGGAGCCCGGCCAGCTCCTTGGCATGCTTGCCGACGCTGCTGGACCGGGACGAGGCCCCCGGCACCGGGGCCTTGCCACGGGACTGGTTGCGCCCCGTCCCGCCGACTAGCTCGCCGTCGGCGCCCTCGCGGACGATGTCGTCGAGGATGTCGGCGATCCGCTTGCGCAATGGCTGGGGGTCCAGACCCCGCTCGGTGTTGTAGGCCACCTGCTTGGCCCGGCGGCGGGTCGTCTCATCGATCGCCTTCGCCATCGACGGGGTGATCTTGTCGGCGTACATGTGCACCTGCCCCGAGACATTTCGGGCGGCCCGCCCGATCGTCTGGATGAGCGAGGTCCCGGACCGCAGGAAACCTTCCTTGTCGGCGTCCAGAATCGCGACCAGCGACACCTCTGGCAGGTCGAGGCCCTCACGAAGCAAGTTGATGCCGACGAGCACGTCGTAGACACCCTGACGGAGCTCCTTGAGCAGCTCGATCCGGCGGATCGTGTCGACCTCGGA
>JAYUMN010000255.1:0-2639 GCA_043762595.1 Frankiales bacterium | reverse complement strand
ACAAGATGGCCAAGCAGTTCACCCCGGCCGACCTCGACACCATGCAGCTCTTGCGGTGCGCCTTCGACCCCGACGGACTCGCCAACCCCGGCAAGGTGTTCCCGACGCCCCGGCTGTGCGGGGAGCGGCCTGGACCACGGACCGGGATGCACCCGGTGCAGGCCGCCGGGTTGGGCGAGGTGTTCTGAGGTGGCCGTGCTGTCGATCGAGTCGCGACCGGGGACCGCTGCCGACGCCGTCGCGGGATTGGTCCCGAGCGAGGTCGTGCGGCCGCGGGACGTCGCCGAGGTCGTTGAGGCGTTGCGTACCGCCGCCGAGCGGGGGCACAGCGTCGTCCCGGTCGGTTCGGGTTCCAAGACCGGCTGGGCGGCCCGGCCCACCGGCTGCGACCTGGTCGTCGAGACGACCGGCCTCGACCGCGTCGTCGAGCACACTCCGGGCGACCTGGTCGTCATCGCCGAGGCCGGCGTCCGGCTTGAGGCGCTGCAGACCCAGCTCGCGGCCGCCGGCCAAATGCTCGCCCTCGACCCGGCCGAGGTCGGCACCACCCTCGGCGGCCTCGTCAGTGCCAACGCCTCCGGTCCGCGGCGGCTGCGCTACGGCACCGTTCGTGATCTGTTGATCGGCGTGACCGTCGTCCTCGCCGACGGTGACATCGCCTCCGCCGGCGGCAAAGTGGTCAAGAACGTCGCCGGCTACGACCTCGGGAAGCTCTACACCGGAGCGCACGGCAGTCTCGGCGTGGTCGTCTCCACCACCTGGCGCCTGCATCCCTTACCGGTCGCCCACGCGGTCGTCCTGGTGGGTGTCTGCGACGCCGCCAAGGCCGGTCGCTTCCGGCAGGCGGTCGCCAACTCGACCTTGACCCCGACGGCGTGCGAGCTGGCCCGGGTCGGCGGTGAACTGCACCTCGCGGTGCTGTTCGAGGCGATCGCCGAATCGGTCGAGCATCAGTCGCAGGCCCTCGTCGAGCTGCTCGGGACCGGCGCGATCACCGACGCCCTGCCGTCCTGGTTCGGTCAGCGTCCTGGCGGGCCAGGCGATCTCGTCCTACGGCTGGCCTACGAGCCGGCAGCGCTGACGGTGGTTCTCGATGCGCTGCCGTCCTCGGCGGCGCTCACCGCCTCGGCCTGCACCGGGGTGGCCTATGTCGCGCTGCCCGCCGAGCAGGGCGCCGCCGACCTGCCCGGCCTGCGAAGCAGGCTCACGGCGTACGACGGGACAGTGGTCTGCCTGCAGGTGCCTGAGGCCGTGCGCGGGCAGGTCGACCACTGGGGTCCGGTTGGCGACTCCCTGGAGCTGATGGGCAGGGTCAAGGATCGGTTCGACCCGCACCGGCGGTTGTCGCCGGGCCGTTTCGTCGGAGGGCTGTAGATGTCCAGCGCACCACCGCCGGTTCACCGCGAACCCATTGCCGGCAGCGCAGCGGGGGCCACCGTCGGCCTCGGGTTGCCCACCGTGCGCGGCTCGCTCGTGCCGGCCTTCGACGAGCACCACCCCCCGGACGCGGCCCTGGTCGGCGACTGTGTGCACTGTGGCTTCTGCCTGCCGACCTGCCCGACGTACGTGCTGTGGGGCGAGGAGATGGACAGCCCGCGCGGCCGCATCGACATCATGAAGAGCGGGCTAGAGGGCGCGCCGCTCGACCCGGCGGCGGTCCGTCACCTCGACCAGTGCCTGGGTTGCATGGCTTGCGTCACGGCCTGCCCGTCGGGCGTGCAGTACGACAAGCTCATTGAGGCCACCCGCGCGCAGGTCGAGCGCCGGAGCGACCGGCCGGCCGGCGAGAAGCTGCTGCGCCAGCTGATCTACGGCCTGTTCCCCTATCCGCGCCGGCTCAAGGTGTTGCGAGGACCGCTGCGGGCCTACCAGCGCAGCGGCCTCGGTGCAGTGCTTGCCAAGCGCGGTTTGCTCGCGCGGCTCCCGGCCGGGCTGCAGGCGATGGAGTCGCTCGCCCCCCGGCTCGGCCCGGTCCAGGGCCTGGCCGAGCGCACCCCGGCGCGGGGCAAGAAGCGGCGGACCGTCGGGCTGTTGACCGGCTGCGTGCAGGGCACATTCTTTCCCGACGTCAATGCTGCGACGGTCCGCGTCCTGGCTGCAGAGGGCTGCGAGGTCGTCGTACCCCGGCGGCAGGGCTGCTGCGGGGCCCTGTCGGCGCACGGCGGCCTGGAGGACCAGGCGCTGGCCTTCGCCAAGGGTGTCATCGCGGTGTTCGAGGCCGCCGACGTCGAGACGATCGTGGTCAACGCCGCCGGCTGCGGCTCAAACCTGAAGGAATATGCCCACCAGCTGCGTGACGAGCCGGCCTGGCAGGCCCGGGCCGAGGCGATGGCGGTCAAGGTCCGCGACGTCACCGAGCTGCTCGACGAGCTCGGGCCGGTCGCCCCCCGGTCGCCGCTGCCGGTCACCATCGCCTACCAGGACGCTTGCCACCTGGCCCACGCCCAGGGCATCCGCAGTCAGCCCCGCCGGCTGCTGCGCGGCATTCCGGGGGTCGAGCTTCGTGAGCTCACCGAGGCCGACCTCTGCTGCGGCAGCGCCGGGACCTACAACCTGCTGCATCCCGAACCGGCCCGTGAGCTCGGCGAGCGCAAGGCCGCGGCGGTCCTCGCGACCGGGGCGCAGTTGATGGTCACCGC
>JAYUMN010000254.1:0-3634 GCA_043762595.1 Frankiales bacterium | reverse complement strand
GAGGCGGCGAAGGGCGGCGGCACGGTCACCTACACCTTCACGGCGGGCAAGCCCGGCACCTACGCCTACTACAGCGGCACCCAGCCCGAGCTGCAGATCGAGATGGGCATGTCGGGTGCCATCGTCGTGCGGCCCAGCGCCGCCAGCCTGGTCACGGCCGCTTGCGCCCCAAGAATGGCCGGCTCGGGTAACAGCTACTCACTGTCGACCGCGGCCTACGCTCATCCCGACAGTTGTTACGACCGCGAGTACCTGTTCCAGTTCACCGAGCTGAACTCGCGGATCCACGACGAGGTCAAGGTCCAGGTCGACGCCTGCCAGACCGCGCCCTGCCCGCAGATCGTCGCGACGATGGAACCGTACCGGCCGAACTACTTCATGGTCAACGGCCGCTCTATGCCCGACAGCATGGACGCCGCCTATTCGCCGGCCTATCCCAACCAGCCGTACAACGGCAACCCGCACATGCATCCGGGCGAAAACGTGCTGATGCGCGTGATCGGCCAGGGCCGCTGGCAGCACCCGTTCCACTTCCACGGCAACCACGCCCGGGTATTGGCGCGCGACGCCAACATGTTGCTGAGCGCGACCGGCAACAAGCTGGCAGGGCCGCTGCTGTTCACGATCCCCACGGTCTCGGGCCAGACCGTCGATGCGATCTTCACCTGGACCGGACAGGGTCTGAACTGGGACGTCTACGGTTTGCAGCCGCACACCTGCAATGCCAAGCCCTTGCCAATAGCGAATGCGACGCCAGCCCAAGTGCTGGCTGCTCAGAGCACAGGGTTCGACCCCGTCACTCACGAGTACTGCGGCGACCACGGCAAGCCGTTCCCGGTAACGCCGCCCGATCCGACGATCGTCGTCAACGGCCAGTGGTACGCCGGCACGCCGTATCTGGGCTTGCAGTCCGTCGGCAACCAGACGCCCGAAGCGCCGGGCACGCTGAACCAGAACCCGCAGGGCGGCTACGCCTACATGTGGCACTCGCATAACGAGCGCGAGATCACGACCAACGACGTGTTTCCGGGCGGAATGATGATGATGTTACTGATAGATCCGTTCGGGTTTGTCATCGATGAGACGCAGTGAGCCGACCAGGCAACGAGGTAAAGCCATGAATACTCCATCTGTCTCCGCGCTGATGCGCACCGCGTTCGCCGCGTCGCTGGTTCTGGTGGCTGGCCTGGCCGGCGCAGCCAACACCGTCACGACGGTGAACCTGACCGCGCAGCGCATGAACACCACGCTGCCCGACGGCAGCACCGTGCCGATGTGGGGCTACTGCACGACGCCCGCGCTACCGGGGAAGTGCACCGGGGCTTGGGCGCAGGGGCCGACGATCACCGTGCCCTATGACGCGGTCAACGGCAGTGCGCTGACCATCAATCTGACCAACTACCTGCCGGTGCCGACCTCGCTCGTCGTGCTTGGGCAATGGGGCGGTGGCCTCGGTACGCCGGCCAAGGCCGCCGGCCCGACCCATGCACCGCAGACGCAGACCACCTGGCCCGGCAACGGCGCGGCGAGTCCGGCTTTCACGCCGCCGGCCCAGGGCCAGCGCGTGACGTCGTTTGCGACTGAAGTGCCAGCCGCCCTAACGACCACGACCACAACGATCCCGACTACGACCACAACGATCCCGACTACGACACCGCTCACCTGGAACAACCTCAAGCCCGGCACCTACCTGTACGAGACCGGCACGCAGCCGTCGATCCAGGCGCCGATGGGCTTGTATGGCGTGTTGATCGTGACGCAGGCACCGGTGCCGGCAGTGGCTGCCGTTGCCGGCGTGACTGCCGATCCACTCGCTGTTCCCCAAGTCGTGGGTGTGACGGCCGTGACGGGCAGCGCCTTCGTGCCTGGTGTGGCCTACCCCGCATTCGGCAGCCGCAGCGCGGCCGTCGGAACTGGCTACGACTCCGACGTCGCGTTGTTGTTCAGTGAAATTGACCCGGTGCAGAACGCGGCGGTCGATGCCGCGGCCGCTGACGGCGCTGCCGTCAACAAGCGTTTCAACGACCCGACGTGCAGCCCGACGGCCAAGTGCTACCCGGCTGCAGTGAACTACACGCCGACCTATTTCCTCATCAACGGCCGGGCCTTCGACAAGACCGCACCGCAACTGTCGGCGCTGTCTTTGCCCGCTACGCTCTCTACCGGCAAGTTGCTGGTGCGGCTGCTGAACGCCGGCTCGCGCACGCACATCCCGTCGATCGTCGGCTTGAACATGGCCATCGTTGCCGAAGACGGCAACCTCGCTCCGGGCACACCCAAGACGCAGAACGAAGTGCTGCTCACCGCGGGCAAGACGCACGACGTGCTGGTCAGCCCGCCGCCGGCCGCCGCCTCGGCAACGGCCTATGCGGCCGGCACCTTCCCGGTGATCGACCGCACGCTGAGCCTGACCGGCAATAACCAACCCGACACCGGCATGCAGGCCTTCCTGCAAGTCGCCAGCGGCACGCTGCCGGCGGCGGTGGTCCCCACGGCGGTGCCGGACACCTTTGCCGTGCCACTGAACACCACCATCAACGGTAACGTGAGGGCCAATGACGTCGCGGTGGTCAGCGCGACCGTGGTCACTGTAAATGATCCCTTGAAGGGCGCCCTGACCTTCAACCCCGACGGCACCTTCTTCTATACGCCGGTCGCCGGATTTGTCGGCACGGATTCGTTCACCTACTACGGCAATGGCGGCACGACCAATACGGTCACCGTTACGCTGAACATCGCCACCGGCGGCGTGGGCCCGGCGCCCACCGCGGCCAACGACAACTACACCAGCAACGTGACGACCAAGTTTGCCGTGTCTCGCCCCGGCGTGCTGGCCAACGACACCGACCCGAGCGGCTATCCGCTGACCGCGCAAATCGTCACCACCGCCGGCACCAATACCTGCGGCTCGGTGAGCCTGAACGCCGATGGGTCCTTTACCGCAACGCGGGGCGCCACGCCAGCGTCCTGCTCGTTCACCTACCAGGCGAAGAACTCGCAAGGTACGGCCAGCGCGGCTGCCACGGTGACTGTCGCCTTCGGCACGGCGGGCGCGAAGACCGGCCTGCAGGTCGCACTGGTCGACGCCACGACCGGCACTGTGATCCCCGATTACCGCTGGGTCATCCAGGAAGACCTGACCTTCAAGCACGACATCGGCGCCACGCCGTCGCTGGCCACGCGCACCGTGGGCACCAGCTTCCACCGCAGCCACATGCCGGTGGTGGCCACCGGCTGCGTCGGCGCGATCAGCTGCGGCAGCGGCCAGACGCTTCGTTTCGATGGCACGACCGTCGCCGCGAATAGCACCATTTCGTCGATTTCCATGACCACCCCCGGCACGGTCACGGTTTTCACCACAACGCCGCATGGCATTCCTGCTCCATTGCCTGGCATGCCTGCAGCGAGTGTGACTATCGGGGGCACCACCCAGCTCGGGTACCAGGGCACGTTCAGCGTTGCAAGCGTCGTCAGTACGACGCAATTCACCTATCTGCTGACGTCGAGCGGTCTCACCCTCGGGACTGCCGGCACCGTCAGCGGCGGTAACCCGGGCACTTTGGGTGCACGCCACGTTCTGACCGACGCCGAGGCGCTGGCGCTGCAGACGTTGCCCGGCGACGTAGCGCTCGAC